>NZ_BAAIHN010000003.1:0-149085 GCF_054784775.1 Lacticaseibacillus boliensis | reverse complement strand
CGGTCTGTTCGTGGTGCATCGATCACCAACTTCTCCGCTCAGTCAGTATTCGCAACGCTCCAAACGTTGCTTTCAGACCGGCCAGATGCGATTTCATGTCCCAAATACCGAGGTGAATAATCCAGGTAATTGTAATTTACCCACAGTATGACCTCATTGAATGATGTTCAAGGCCTTGAACATCATCATAAAGGCGCACAAA
The DNA here is from genome assembly GCF_054784775.1 of Lacticaseibacillus boliensis. Lineage (NCBI taxonomy): Bacteria > Bacillati > Bacillota > Bacilli > Lactobacillales > Lactobacillaceae > Lacticaseibacillus > Lacticaseibacillus boliensis. The sequence goes on along the minus strand of NZ_BAAIHN010000003.1, from coordinate 148,883 downwards.
AATACCGTCAGCTACAATTGCCGTTGACGGGATCATTGATACATTAAATCGCGACGTTACCAGAGAATTGACTATTATATAGATCAGCATAGAAACCGTTTTTGGCCATCAATGCGTCGTGGTTGCCGGTTTCGATGATCGAGCCGTGGTTCATCACAATGATATTATCCGCGTCTCGGATCGTCGACAGCCGATGGGCGACAACGAAACTAGTGCGACCTTTCAACAGACGATTCATCGCGTGTTGAATGTGCACTTCGGTCCGGGTGTCGACAGAGCTGGTCGCTTCATCGAGGATCAAGATATCCGGATCAGCAACGAAGGCCCGAGCAATCGTCAGTAGCTGCCGCTGGCCTTGGGAGATGTTGCTTGCCGACTCGTCCAAGATGGTGTTGTAGCCTTCAGGCAGCTGACGGACGAAGTTGTCCACGTGCGCTGCCTTGCTGGCGGCCATGATCTGCTCGTCGGTGGCATCTTCTTTACCATATTTGAGGTTATCCCAGATCGAACCGGTGAACAGCCAGGTGTCCTGCAAGACCATCGCAAAATGGCTACGAAGGTCTTCTCGTGGCATGTCCCGCGTGTCGACACCATCGAGGCGGATCGAGCCGCCTTTGACATCGTAGAACCGTTCCAACATGTTGATGACGGTAGTCTTACCCGCACCGGTCGGACCGACGATCGCGATCATCTGTCCGGGCTTGACCTGCAAGTTGTAATCGGTCATCAGCATCTCGCCGCCGTCATATCCAAACTGAACGTGATCCATGACCAACTTGTTGGGATCGTTAGGCACTGCTGGCACGTTGGAAGGCTCGTTGGTCATATCTTTTTCATCTAAGACTTCAAAGACACGCTCCGCGGACGCGATCGTGTTTTGGATCGTGTTGGCGAGGTTGGCGAGCTGAGAGATCGGCTGGGAAAATTGTTGGGTATACTGTAAGAACGCCTGCACATCCCCTAACGAGACATTCCCATTGGCAACGTTGACCCCACCGAAGATGGCAACGAAGACATAACCGATGTTGTTCAAGAAAATCATCAACGGCATGATAATGCCAGAAACAAACTGCGCTTTCCAAGCCGCGTTGAAGAAGCGCTGGTTTTCGTCGTTGAAGGCTTCCATCGCGATTTCTTCACGGTTGAAGGACTTCAAGACGACCTGGCCGGCGAAGTTTTCTTCGACTTGGTTGTTCAACAACCCCAAGGCCTTCTGCTGGGCGGCAAAATACTTCTGCGATTTTGGCGCCACGACCCCGACAATCACCAGAGACAACGGGATCGTGACCAAGGCGATCAGCGTCATCTTCCAAGAGATCGACAGCATCATCCACAACGTCCCGATGAAGGTGAACGTCGACGTCACCATCTGCGTCAGACTCTGCTGGAGGGTCGAGGCGATGTTATCCATATCGTTGATCGCCCGCGACATGATGTCCCCATTGGAATGGGTGTCATAATAATTGATCGGTACCGTCTTCATCTTGGCTTTGAGCTCTTTGCGCAACTCATAGACCGTGCGCTGAGAAACGCGGGTCATGATGTATTGTTGCATGAAGGAGAAGAAGGCCGACGCCACATACATCAGAATAACAATCACGATGATGTGTTCGATTTTAGGGAAGTTGATCGGGTATTCAGCCATCTTGATGCCGGCTTTTTGCTGCGCGACACCTTTCATATACCCTTTAAAGATTTCAGTAGTCGCTTCCCCTAAGATCTTAGGCGTGCGGATCTGAAAGATCGTCGACACAATGGCAAACAGTAACACCACGATAATGCCAATAATGCGGCTCTTCATGTATCCGAGCAGGCGCTTGCTGGTGCCCCAGAAGTTCTTTGGCTTCTGCACTAAACCGCGGCCGCGGGGACCGGGTCCCATGCCACCACTTGGACGACTCGTATGCTCTGCCATTAGGCTTCATCCCCCTTTCGAATCTGTGAGTTCACGATTTCTTGGTAAGTTTCATTGTTGGCTCTCAGTTCAGCGTGTGTGCCGCGACCGACCATCTTGCCGTCATCCAAAACGACGATGGTATCTGCGTCAGCAACCGTCGATACGCGCTGACCAACGATGACCACGACTTTTTGAGAGATCTGTTCATCGTCTTTGAGCGCTTGGCGTAAATTGGCATCGGTCTTGAAGTCCAACGCGGAGAAGGAATCATCAAAGACATAAACGCTAGCGTTTTTGACCAGCGCCCGCGCGATCGCGAGACGCTGACGTTGGCCGCCTGAGAAGTTGCCCCCACCTTGTTCGACGTGGTAATCCAAGCCTTCAGGGTTTTCAGCAATAAAGTCGCGCGACTGGGCAATTTCTAGCGCGTGCCAGATCTCATCATCAGTGGCGTTGGGATTCCCATAGCGCATGTTTTCCCGCACGGTGCCGGAAAACAGCACGGCTTTTTGTGGGACGAACGAAATGGCTTGATGGAGCTCCTTGAGATCAAGCTCGTTGACTGGGACCCCGTTGACTTTGACTTGGCCCTTTTCCGTGTCGTAAAAACGTGGGATCAGGTTGATCATCGTCGTCTTCCCGCTACCGGTGCCACCGATGATCGCCAGGGTCTCGCCAGCGTGCATGTTCACGTCGATGCCGGTCAAGGCAGGCTCTTCAGCCCCTTTGTACCGGAAGTCAACGTGGTCAAACTGCAAGCTCGGTGTCGTGCCCATTGCTTTGGGATGAGCAGGAGATTCGATCGGTGAGTTTTGATCGAGTACTTCGTTGATCCGGACGGCAGAAGCCTGCGCCCGGGGGATGAAGACCAGGATCATTGACAACATCATGAAACTCATCAGGATCTGCATCGCGTATGTGATAAACGCGATCATATTCCCGGTTTGCATAGCCTGTTGCGCGATCAGATGGCCGCCCCACCAGGTGATCCCGATGTTGGTACCAGACATGATCAGCGTCATCACCGGTAATGCCAGTGCCATAATCGTGTTGACCTTGATCGCGTTGTTAGTGTAATCGAGGTTGGCATCGTCAAAACGGTCTTGTTCGAAGTCGTCTTGGCGGAACGCGCGGATAACGCGTACACCGGTCAGGCCTTTACGGAAAACCAAGTTGATCTTATCGGTTTTCTCTTGCATCATGCGGAACAGCGGCACCGCAAACTTCATCAAGATCCCGACAAAAATCAACATCAGCGGAATCACGATCACGAAGATCGAGGTCAAGGTGTGATTCTTCTGGTAAGCCAAGAAGCTTGCCCCGATGAGCATGATCGGCGCCATGATCATCATCCGCAAAATCATCATCCAAGCGTTTTGTAGCTGGGTGACGTCGTTGGTCGTCCGCGTGATCAAGGAACTGGTACCGATCGCATCCATTTCATCATGCGAATACTTCAGCACTTTATGGTAGACATCGTGGCGCACGTTTTGGCCGAGCTTTTGCGACGTCCGTGCCGCCAAGAAGACGTTCCCCATTGCGGCCACGACTGACAACACAGAGAACAAGATCATTTTGATCCCGGTTTTCCAGATGTAATCGACATCGCCAGTCGCGACCCCGTTGTTGACGATATCCGCGGTCAGGTTTGGCAGGTATAGTGAGCTGATGACCTGCACGACCATGAACAATGCCGCACCGATCACCGCCCAAGGCGACATGCGGCCTTTGGCTAGTTTAATCATGTGTTCCCTCCTTCTTCGCGACCCCGTATTGCAACCAGGTGAGCATCTGGTTGGTACGGTCTTTCAATACTTGTACTGGTACTTCATGGCCATCATGCAGATGATTATAATAATAACCCATGGTCTGCATGAACAAGCCGGTCAGCTGACGCACCAAGATATGCACATCTTCATCACTGCGCACCCGCAAGTTTTCGCGGTCGATATGCGCCACAAAATATTGAATGATTTCGCCTTTAGGCTTTTGCGGACGTTCTCCCGGTGTCAACTTGGCTGCCGAGTGAAAGTCCATGTACATGAACACGTTGCGATAAAATTTGGCGTATGGGCCTTCCACCAAGATGTCGATCGCGCGATTGCACAAATCGTTCATGGTGGCAAAAAGATCGCCGTGGTGCTCATCGAGGGCGCTTTTTACCCACGCCGTTGTCATCTGCTTGGAGCGTTCAAGCAGATAATAGAAGATGTCTGCCTTGTCCTCAAAATATTGATAGAAACTCCCCCGCGGGATCCCGGCATCTTTAATGATGTTGGAGATGCTGGCTTCATTGAACGGGGCGCGCGTGAACTCGGCATACGCCGCTTTGATCAAACGATCGCGCTTGGCTTCAGGCAACCGAAAAAAGGTTGATTTAGGCATGTCCTGCTTCCTTTCCGGCCGCAAGTTGCGGCTCTGGTGTTATGGCGACTGGCATTCAAACCTGCCAATCGTGACTTTGACCCCGGACGCAACTCAGGCGTCAACTCTTAAAGAGTTAACGCCTGTCGGGCCCGAGAAAACATGACAGTTTGTCATGTGACAACTTGTCATTATACGCGGGTGTTGTTTTATTGCAAGGGACTTTTGCCCTAAAAAGAAAATTTCATTCAGCGAGTTCGCCTGCCACCTTGGCTAACGCGGCCTCAGTCGTCAGATTGACGCCACACACGCGCCACTCATCGCCGTTCACATCAAGCCGAGTGACGCTGGCGTTTTTCAACAACGTGGCGGGTAGCTGTTCCGGTGCCAACCAATTCACCAAGGCGCTCAAGAAAACGCCGTGGCTGACGACCAACACATCGGCTTCTGCCGGCTGTTCAGCAACAATGCGTTTGAAGCTATGTTCGACCCGGGTACGCAGCGCAGGCAGCGACTCCGCTTGGCCGGTGTCATCCATGCGCTGAAAATTGCGGATCAATTGCGCAAACCGCTCACCACCAAGCCACGCCTTGGTCATGGTTTTAACCCCATAACGTGCCAATGATGTCTGCACCAAGCGACGCTCGGATTCGCCTTCGAGCTGGCCAAAATAATACTCCCGCAGCCCAGCGAACTCTTTCAGTGAGACGCCTGGATGGGTTTTTAGAATGATCTCTGCTGTGGTCACCGCCCGACTGCGATCGGAGCTATACGCGGCCGAAAACGGCACGCCTTGTAGCAGTTTGGCGGTTTGTTCCGCCTGCTGGCGTCCTTTGGCCGTCAATACGGCATCGGTGATGCCTTGCAACTGAGCCGACTTGTTCATGCTAGTTTCGCCGTGGCGGACGAGATATAACCGTACTGTCATCATGTTCCCCCGTTTCTCATCATGGTATCGTTTTCAAACAGACTAACTTTGTAACCCTTATAGTTTCATGCTATCATATTCAGGAATCTAACTATACAGACTTAAGTCGGAGGCAAGCCCGTGAAAATCGCGCAGATGTTGCTTAACTATTTACAAACCCATCCAATGAGCTATCAGCCGGTGGCGCGTGGATTGCAGAACGTCGTCGCCTTTCGGATGCCAGACACGGTGATTTTTCCTTACCAAGCCCAGGTTTTCCCTGACAACCGGCTCGAAGCGACCCGCCTTGACGCGGATTTCATCGCGGCTAATCCGGAATTGGTCCGCTGGTTGGCGAACCAGATCGATCCAGACGAACCTCCTGTGCCTAGCGAGCTGTGGCTGACGCTCAGCCACGCCACAGACCTCAACGAAAACTTTATCGAGGTCAGCTTTGAGTAAACCGGTGCTGGCGCTGATTCAACGCACCGTCCAGGCGAGCATCCTCGCCTTTTTATTTTGGGTGGGAATGGCGGCGATGGGTTGGCGCTGGCTGATTTTTCTGGTCATTCCGACACTGATTTATGCGCTGGCATGTCTGCTGTACGCCTTATTCTTATGGCACAATACGCACTGAATTTGCAGAAGGCAAGTCTCCGGGCTCGCCTTTTTGAATAGCTACTAAAAGCATCAAAAAAGCCGCCACATCAACGATGTAGCGGCTGTGATCACCCGTACGGGAGTCGAACCCGTGATTCTTGGCTGAGAACCAAGCGTCTTAACCACTTGACCAACGGGCAATGGCTCTATCAGAACAGTTATTTATATTACAGGATAACCAGAGTTTGGTCAAGCACCTCCCGCACTTTTCTTCACGCCGAGATGAATCACGCGGCTGAACCGCAGATAGGCGACGAAGTGGAACACTACCCCCACGATCAACAACGCCCCTGCCAACCAATTGGAAAAGAAACTGGCGACGATCGACAACAGATAGATGCCGACCGACCGGGCGGGATCCATTCGAATACGACTGTAGTGCGTCTCGATACCTTCCAGATTGCGCAGTTCGACATGATGTTCTAAGAACCGATACACCATCAAGAAACTGGCCGAAATCAAGATCGCCACGATGTCGTACACAATGAAGGCGACTTGAATGTCATCAGCATTGCCGTTGGTCAGCGCCTCGATCAACAACACCATCGCGTAGTTCACCAAGGTCACCGTGAACAATAACACCAGATTCAAGATATTGAGCATCCGGTTCGTTTTTTTCACATATTGAAAATAATCATGATGGAATAACCAGCTGGTGCCGACGTAAAAATATGACATCAGATACATCAAAAACAGCGGCCCCTGGCGGCTGATCACATGGCCCAGCGTACCAGGAGTGATGGTCGACGGCTTGAATTCTAAAATCAAGATCGTCAACAAAATGGCAAAAACGCCATCGCTCAATGCATTGATCCGCTCCTTTGACATCATGTCGCCTCCTGTTAGGCGGAAACATTCCCACCTTTTCGGATCATTATACATTGTGCACCATCAAGATGCAACGCTCACCCCCGCCGGTGCCAACACCGTCAGCATGTATGCCCAGTTCCGTCGTTGCGTCGCTACCGGCCATTGTTGTGGTATCGCATAGCAGTGTTGCTCGCCACCGATCACAAACTGCAAGCGCGATTGGGTCGTGTCTTCTGGGTCTGGAGCCAGTGTCAAAGCCGTCATCCGACGTAGCGAAAACCCCTGTACCCGAATCAGCCAGCCCAACGCTAGCTCTGCGACCCACAGTGTCGTTGACGTCGCCACGAGCAACACACGCCGAGACTCGAGAGCAGCCAACAAATACGCGTTGGCGATGTCCCACTGGGCCTCCGCTTCGCTGACCGGCCGCCGCCATTCGTGTGCCCACACCCAGTTGTCGCCAGCAGGAATGCCGCGTTTGCCTAATTGCCGCTCGACGCGCGCGGGTGTTGTGTGCTGATTCAAGAAAGCCATGACTATCACCTCCAGACTCAATGATTCCGCTTACATCACGATTATAACCCATTAGTTCCCCGAAAGACGACAAAAACGCCGGCACACACCACCCCATCGATTCGGGTGAAGTGTGCCGACGCTTGTTTACGTTTTTTAAGCTTAAAGGTTGATATCCATGTCAAACGTCAGCTTCGATAGTTCGAGGCCTTGCATCACATAACTTGCGATCTGCTTTTTGGTTTCAGCCTTGACCATTGCGACCAGCTGATAGTTGGCAGCGGTCAGCGCTTCGGTCAAGTCGTTACCGGTCAGCTCAGCGGTTTTTGCATCCGTTTGGGCTAAGTGGATCCGGAAACGGCGGTTAAGCTCGGTCAGGTAATCGCGATTTTGCTGAATGAAGTGGCTGTAGTGGCTTTCTACTAACATACCCAGCTCACGATGCAACCAATAGGCCGAGTCTTTATCGACGTCCATCGTCATCGGTGTCTGGTTATACGACGGATCGGTGTCTTCAGCGTTGCAGTAAAACGGCACGTATGGCGAAAACGTTGGCACCCCAATGTTCAGCCACATCACCGCCGCTTGGCCTTCAGGCACGGCGTTGCGTACCTGCAAGATATGGGAATTTTGCGTCCGGTTCAAGCCGATCGGCCGATAGCGATGCTTGTCTTCGTCGTTGCCGTGGCCTAACGGATCAAAACGCGTCTCGTTGTAGTGGCTCCCTAAGATGTAGGCGATGTCTTCGCGCGTGATCTTGTGGTCTGTGTGCATGATGAATGGTAGCTCTGCTGATTCTGGTTCTTCCGGAGTTTCTGGATTCAAAATGTGGTGAGCATACCAAACTCGCGGGGTGTTGTAATGCCGATCTTTTTCGTTCATCGTCCCGAAGATATGGCGGAAGTTCCAGCCTTCCTTGTCAGGATTGAGGTGATGAGTCGCAACGAAGTCTTGGATGCCTTCGCTCCAGATGAAATTGTCAGAATCGTCGAAGTCGACTTGCTGAATCGCCACTTGATTCGCCGCAACGGCATAAGCGTCATCAGGGATACGCTGGGCTACCCAGTGATGACCGGTGACGATTTCCATGTACCACACATTATCTTTGTCAGAAAAAAGCACAGAATTACCTGCAGGCGAACCATAAGTTTTGATCAGTTGGCCAAGGTATTCGACCCCGTGGCGAGCAGATTCGATGAAGGGTAGCACCATATTGACGATCAAGTCTTCATCCAAACCGTCTTTTTCTAGCGGATCAAATGCCAAGGCGCGTTCGTTCCCATAAGTCGACTCGGTCGCAGACATCGCAACGTTCTTCTCGTTAATGCCACTTTCCTCGTAGTCACCTTCATGCGCGTTATCGACATTAGGTACAGCGTTGTAACGATAGCCGTTTTCCGGTAATGGTGCCTCAAAATTGTTCAGCGGTGACTTCACCGTGAGTCCTTTTTCACCTTTCCACGCTGGGTGCATATAAAAACGTTGCGGTGTCAGCGGCTTGAACGTGTCATCGTTACGCGCGATCATGGTCGTGCCATCGATACTAGCAGCTTTCCCCACCAGGATGGACGTACATGCAGATTCGATTTTCATTAAGTGCCCCTCTTTTCCAAATAAATTAGTTTAAGTGTACGCCGGAATCAAGAAATTTGCACCTCTTGCAATTTTTTCTGACGAAACGTTGACACAACGCCGGATATTTTGTAAGATATTACTCGTTGCTAAGGCAACGCAGATCATTGGGTAGTAGCGAAGTGGTAACGCAGTGGACTCTGAATCCATAATCATAGGTTCGATCCCTATCTACCCAACTTATAACAATCATTGGCTGTCACCGGTTAATTAATACCGGAATGACAGCTTTTTATTTACCTTCATCTTCGAGTCCGAACTTCTACACAGCCATTATTCTGGCGCACTTCCACCACAGACTGTTCGTTGCTTGCGATTCGCGCCTGAATGTCTCCGGTCTAACCCGTTCAGCCTTCTTGTGCATTAGAGCACAAATAGGCTCGCAATTCGGTTTTGCACCTGCTATGATTAGGGAAAAGGAGAAATCTGTGATGCAATATCAATGTTCCGGACTTCCGAAAACACAACTATTGTCACTTGACGACGCGATCGCACGCTTCAAATCACAACTACATCCCGGCCGGATCGGCCATATTCTCGCCGTCGGGGGAGAACCTTTGCCGGCGCTGACCCTCGATTATCAAGTCGATTTTGAAGGTACTGTCCACGTGGTGTCTGCATTGACTGATGATTTGCCAGAAGCCGATCGTCAGGCCTGGCAAACAGTGATCGACTGTTATCGCGATTAATTGATTGGAGGTTTATCATGGCAAAACATACTGTCTTACCTTGGGGCATCGTCGCCACCGCCGCGGGTGCTGTCACCATTGTTTCCGGCGCCTTGACCCTTGCCAGTGGCATCTTGGTAATCGTTAAAGATCACGCGACTACCACCCAACATCATAAAAAATGAGGCTCTCTGCAATTGAGAACCTCATTTTTTTAGTTTTGCAGTTGGTCGACCATGTCCGCCAACAGTTGGTGCGTCAGCCGGCTGGTTTCTGGCGGCACCGGATTCTCTCCGGAATTGGCCACCGCGTTGAAAAATGCGCGCACTAGCGGTGCAAACCCACGTGTCTCTAACATTGGTTGCCAGTCTGGCGAGTTGACGATGGTGTGGCTGCTACCATGGTAGGTGTGACTGATACTGAGGTCTTCCACGCGGAACAGTCCGTTAGGTGTACCCACTGCCGCTTCTTCCAGGTTGGTCCCTGCCACCATGTTGATAGAGGCATCCCCGCGAATACCACTTCCCATGAACGTGACGCCGGCTTGTTCAGCATGACCGTCTTTATCTGTATGCAACGTATACCGCGCTGTTGGCTCGCCAGGAAAACCGGCCAGCGCCAACGCGGTATCTAGTGAGTGGATCAGCAAGTCAAAAATGGCATCTTTTGGTGCTTGCGGATGGGCAACGCGATTCTTGGTGACTTGAATCAGGTTCTTCTCTGGTAGATCGATCAGCGTCTTGATGGCAGGTGCGAAACGGCGATTAAACCCAACCGTCAACAACTTTTGATGCTGAGCTGCTAGCAAGTACAGCTCAGTCACCTGATCCATATTGGTCGCCAGCGGTTTATCGACAAACACGTTCACGTTACGTGCCAAGAAGTGCTTGACCAGTTCGTAGTGAACCGCGGTGGCGGCATGGATCATCACTGCGTCAAGTTGCATCTTGTCGAGGTCTTCGACCGCGGTGCCAGCGGCCACCATGTGGTACTGATTCGCAATATTGGTTACCTTCTGCAAATCACGGCTGACTAGGTAGAACTGGGCTTGATCTTGAAGCTGAGCGTAAATTGGTAAGTAGGCCTTCTGCGCAATGCTGCCGAGGCCGATGACTCCGATATTTAACATACGATCACCTATTTTATTTTGATACCTTCACGCTAGCACAGGGCAAGCTCGGGCACAAGTTATCTGCGGATTCCTAGTAAAATGCTAACGATATGCCTGCCAAAACAGCTGCGCGGCCAACCCGAACGCCGCCAACGCAATCAAGATCCGCAATGGACGCAATGGTGCGTGCCGCACGATGATCGGACCACAATAGCCGCCAATGAACAGCCCGAGTCCAAGCGGAATGACCATCAGCCACGCAATCGGCGTCTGTACCATATACACCACCAGCGAGATCGCGTTGGCGCCAAAACACGCCACGTTTTTTACGGCATTCACCACCGGTAGCGGCTCGGTCATCGTCGCGCTCAAGATCGCCAGCATCACCATCCCTCCGGCCGCTCCGAAGTAGCCGGTGTAGATTCCCACGCCTAACGCCCCAAGATTGGCCCACAGGGTCGCGTGTGTTGCATGCCGCGGCGTTTGTTCCTTGCCATGGCGCCACTCATCAATCAAGAGCAAACAACCAGATGCCAAGATAAAAAACGGCACGACTTTTTGAAAAGAATCCGCTGGCAAGCGCACCAATAACAGCGCCCCCAAGATACCGCCTATGATCGTCATCATCACGATCTGCACCAGCTGCTTAGCCCGACCACGGAGTTCTCTCAACGAGCTGACCGTTGACCCGATGCCCGACCAAAACAACCCAGCGGTGTTGGTGACATTGGCTGTCACCGGTGGTAGCCCAAACGCCAACAGCACCGGATAGGACACTAACGATGCCAGGCCCGCAACCGATGACAACAACCCGGCGGCAACACCGGCAACAACTAAGATCAAAAAATTCAGTGTATTCATTGGCTTGCCTCGCTTCTCTCTTATCTATCATACCGCGTATAATCAAAAAAGCGCCCCGAAAATTTCGGGACGCTTTGCGATTGACCTTAAAGTTAGGCGCGCAAGCTTACAGGCGTGCGTTCAGTTCCTTGGTCAGATCTTCGTAGCCAGGCTTGCCGAGCAGACCAAACATGTTGCGCTTGTATGCTTCAACACCTGGTTGGTTGAATGGGTTGATCCCGTTGAGGTAACCGGAAACAGCAACCGCGTATTCGAAGAAGGAGATCAAGTAGCCCAAGGTGTAGGCGTCTTGCTTGTCGATGGACACGGTCATCACTGGCACGCCGCCATCGGTATGGGCGAGAACAACACCTTCGTAGGCCTTGCGGTTAACGTAAGACATCTTCTTACCTTCGAGGAATTCAAGGCCGTCTTTGCTGCCCTTTTCAACCGGGATGGTAACATCCTTGGCTGGGTTTTCGACCCAAACCACGGTTTCCATCAAGTTGCGCAGGCCTTCTTGGATATATTGACCCAAGGAGTGCAAATCGGTGGTGAAGTTAGCGGATGATGGGTAGATACCCTTTTGATCCTTACCTTCGGATTCGCCCATCAATTGCTTCCACCATTCGCCAAGGTATTGCAAGGTTGGTTCGTAGTTTTCAAGCAATTCGGTGGTATAGCCCTTACGGTACAAAATGTTCCGGTAAGCGGCATACTGATAAGCTTCGTTCTTAGTCAGATCAGCGTCAGCATAAGCTTCACGGCCAGCAGCAGCGCCCGCCATCAGCTTGTCGATGTCCCCGCCGGCAACGGCGATTGGCAACAAACCAACAGCAGAAAGAACGGAGTAACGGCCACCCAGATCATCAGGCACAACGAATTCTTCGTAGCCTTCTGCATCAGCTTCGGTCTTCAACGCGCCTTTAGCACGGTCAGTAGTCGCGTAGATGCGTTTCTTCGCTTCTTCAGCCCCGTACTTAGCAATCAGCTTAGCCTTCAAGACCCGGAAAGCGATCGAAGGTTCGGTGGTGGTCCCAGACTTGGAGATCACGTTCAACGAGAAGTCGCGGTCGCCGATCATTTCGATCAAGTCTGCGAGGTAAGAACCGGAGATGGAGTTGCCAGCAAAGTAAACTTCTGGCAGCTTGCGGCCTGGTTCATAGTTGCGGAAGGTGTGGGACAAGAAGTCAAAGGCCATACGTGCACCTAAGTAGGAACCGCCGATACCGATTGCCACGAAGACTTCGGAGTCGGATTGGACCTTCTTGGCCGCTGCCTTGATGCGGGCGAATTCGTCCTTATCGTAGTTCACCGGCAGGTCTAAGAACCCGCGGAAATCAGCGCCGGCACCGGTGCCTTCACGTAATTCTTTGTCAGCAGCAGTAACCAATGCTTGCATTTGGTCGAGTTCGTGTGGGGCAACGAACTTGTCCAACTTTGATGCATCAAATGAAATTGTAGCCATTATCTGCGTTCCTCCTAAATTTTCACTCAAACACATTTTCAACTTTAAACACTATACTTTGAAAAAGCAAGACGCCTATTGTGAAAATTATGAAAATGTTCACAGCAGACGTCTTTCCTCTATATTATCATGTCATAACCGCACTGACGAGTAAGCGCTCTAAAAGACGGCGATTACTTCATCATCCCGAGGACAACCCCGCCGGCGATAATCAAGATTGCACCCCAGGTCACCCAAGTCATTTCCTTATGGGTCTTGCGTTCGCCCAGCAGGAAGATCGAGCCAAACGTGGAGATCACGATCCCCATCTGTGACATCGAGTAGGCAATCGCCAACCCGACAGAACCCATTGCCACCAGCATAAACACGTTCCCGGTGCCCCAAAGCAACCCGGTGACGATGTTTTTGGCCGTCGCTTTTTGGAAAGCGTCGTGGCCGATCGAGAACAAAAGCGCGCCAACGAGCATCCCAATTGATTGTGGCAGCACGACGGCGGTCGCGCCGAGGTGGCCGGCATTGACTACGATGGTGTAACCGGCATAGCCTGCCGTCGAGATCAGCAAGGTGCGGATCCCTTTGCCGTAGGACGTCGAAGCGCCGGCATCAGCCATTTTCTCCTTGCGAGAAGACAGCGTTGCGCCGACAACCAAGAGGACCAAGGCCAACAGCCCCATAGTGATATCTTTGCCGGTTTTCCATTCGCCAAACAACAGCGCGCCTGCCAAGGTACTGGCAACCAGTTGCATCCCTGTTGAAATCGGCACGGTCATCGACACACCGACATACTTCATCGCTTGGAACTGCTGGCTTTGACCCAAGGCCCAAAACAGCCCAGACAAGATCCCGAGCAACCAGACCTTTGAATCCATCACTGGATGCGCGAAGAACCAAGTCCCGATACCAAAGAACAAGGCCCCGATCGTCATCCCCAACGTCTGCTGATAAGCGTTACCGCCAAGCTTACCACTTACTAAACCGATAGACCCCCATGCAATTGCCGGGATCAATGCGATAATGATTGCCATTACCTCTCCTCTTTCCATTTAAAAATTATTCAAGTTGATTTCTGTTGTGTTCAATCAAAATACACAAGTAGTTATTCTATCGTGATTTCGTTTTCAATTCAACCGCTCTAGACCGAGGATTGCGCCTTGCAACCGGATACTGAAATCGGTGCCAGTAGCTTTCACGACCGCTCACAAACAGTCAGTAACGCCCAACTTACGCCATCCGTCATCACGCTTTCAAAAATTTTTAAAAACACGAAAAAAACATGTGACAACTGCTGTTTTGTCCTGTTTTGCCATCGAAATGTCATTTTTGTTTCAAACTTCGCAATGAAACTTTCTTGTTTTCAGAAAATCCGCATTCTTGCTGATCCAACGATAAGCTGATTAATGTTATTTTCAGCTTACCTATCCCAGTGTATCAAAAAAAGCCCGAATCAACTGATTCGAGCTTTGAGAATTCCTCAACGCCGGGGCCGACACAGGCGAAACGCCAAATAACCGCACAAGGCGCCGGTAACATTGAAGATAACGTCATCGATATCTGCAACACCAGAGATCAGGAGAAACTGGAGACATTCGATCATCAGGCTCAACGCCAAACCACCCAATGCCACCCGAATGAACCCGAAGCGATGGGTCAAACTCGCCACTCCCCAACCAAACGGCAAGAACCAAATCACGTTGCCAAGTGATTGATACCAAAAGTCAAACTGACTTTGCCCCTGCCGTAGCTTCAGCGTCTCAATCAACGGGGTGGTGTTGATCACGCTAAGTGACCGATGCCAATGCAGTTGCAATTGCCACGGGTAATAAACATCCCGAAACACGGTCAGCGCCAGCAACAAGATAATATAGCCGGCAAATACCGCCACCTTCAGCTCGTGGCGCAATGCCAACGGTCGGCGGAACAGCACGGCACTGCCCCAGCGCACGGCCAGAAAAATGATCAGGTACAGTAGCGTTTTATCTAATGAATAAAAGACCAGACGTAACAGCGGCCAGTGGTTCACTTCAGCAAACCGACTGGCTGCGACGATCCGGTATAGGGGCCCAAGAAACAGCATCACATTCCTCCACGTCTTCATTGTAGCAGAGACACCAGGCCCTTGAATATGTCACGACCGAACTTAAGACTTCTATTAAACTCCTGGCGAAGTTTGCGACGACCAAAGGACACGGGTACAATATGGAAGACAATATCTCAAGGAGGCGCGACAGTGCACAAGCTTATTTCCCGCATGCGATCGACCAGGCTCGGATTTGTGTTGCTTCTATTAGCCTTATTCTGGGTGAAGACGATCTTCGCCTATCATGTCGATTTCACCCTCGGAGCGACCGGCATGATCCAGCAAGGCTTGTTACTGCTCAACCCGATCGGCACTGGCTTGCTACTTCTTAGCATCGCCATGTATCCCAAGCGTCCACACACCGGCTACATCATCGCCATCGTCGTGTATTTGCTCTTGAACGTCTTGCTGCTGGCTAACGTTTTGTATTACCGCGAGTTTAGCGATTTCTTAACGATTGCCACCATGCTCGGGGCTTCGAAGGTCTCCCAAGGACTCGGGGCCAGCACGCTCAACATGATGACGCCGCGCGACTTGGTCTACCTGATCGACATCGCCCTCGTCATCGTGGTCGAGCTTGGCGCCGCACTACTCAACATCTGGCGTTACCTGCAAGGACAAAAGTTACGCTGGCCGCATTTTGGCTTCCACCTCGATCGCCGGCGAATGAAATTCCACTTACCACAGGCAGTTTCTGTAATCGCCTTGGCGCTTTTTGCCGTCAACATGGCGATTGCTGAATTAAACCGTCCGAACTTGCTGACACGGACTTTTGACCATAATTACACCGTCAAGTATCTCGGCCTGGCGCCATTCACACTGTACGACGGGGTCAAAACAGCGCAAAACTCTCAGGTCCGCGCCCAAGCCGACGCCAGCGACATGGATCGGGTGCTGGATTACACCCGCAGCCACTACGCAGCGCCCAACATCCAATACGCTGGTGTTGCCAAAGGCAAAAACGTAATCATCATCCACTTGGAATCCTTCCAGCAATTCTTGATCAACTTCAAGGTCGATGGCCAAGAGGTCACGCCTTTTCTTAACAGCCTCGTCAAAGACAAGAATACCTTGTCGTTTGACAACTTCTTCAACCAAGTCGGCGCAGGTAAAACCAGTGACGCGGAAAACATGTTGGAAACCGGCATGTTCGGGCTCGAATCTGGCAGCCTGTTCACCAGCCTCGGCACTGATAACACTTTCGAGGCCGCACCGGCAATCCTGAACCAAAAGGATAACTATACCACCGCCGTTTTCCATGGCGGTGACGGGAGTTTCTGGAACCGTAACAACGCCTATAAAAGCCTGGGTTATCAGTACTTCTTCGATGGTAATTTCTACGCCCATGCCACCGATCAAACCACAGACTATGGCATCAAAGACAAGCTGATGTTTGGCGAGTCGATCAAGTATATGGAACGCCTCCAGCAGCCGTTTTATGGCAAGATCATCACCACCACGAATCACTATCCATTCTACATTGCTGATTCCGATACCGATTTTCCAGACGCCGGCACCAACGACCCGACGATCAACGGCTACTTCCGCACCGCGCATTACCTCGACGCTGCGCTGAAAGAATTCTTCGCCTATCTCAAGAGTAGCGGGCTTGATAAGAACTCCTTGGTCATGATGTACGGGGACCACTATGGGATCTCCAATGATCGCAACAAGACGCTGGCGCCGCTTTTGGGCAAGTCGGTCAAAGACTGGAGCGACTACGACGACGCTAGTCTGCAACGGGTGCCGTTGATGTTTACCATGCCAGGCTTAAAAGGCGGGATTCGCCATACTTATGGTGGTGAGGTCGACGTCTTGCCAACCCTCTTGCACCTGCTCGGAGTCAACTCCAAACCCTACGTGCAGTTTGGCACCGACCTTTTATCTGCCCAGCACGATCAAACCGTTGCCTTCCGCAATCACAACTTCGTGACGCCTCGCTACACCGTCATTGGCAACACAGTTTACCTCAACCGCACCGGCGCAGTAATCCAGCCTAACGCCAGCCTCAAGCGCCAGCTCAAGACCACCCAACAAGCTGTCAATCAAGAGCTCAGCTTGTCGGACACCGTCGCTTCCAAAAATCTGCTACGTTTCTACGTTCCGGCAGGTTTCACGCCGGTAGCGCCTAATACGGTCGATTACGCCGCCAGCCTCACCAGTGTCTTGAAAACAGAGAAACAACTTGGCAGTCAATCCAAGTCGCTGTACAGCCAAAACCACGACCAAAGCACCATCAATGATTTCCATACGGACGCGCCCGAGGCCGCAAGCGACCCGAGCGTCCTCACCAAATTCCCTAAAAGCGTCTTGAAAGCGCAAGCCTCTAGCAGCAGTTCCTCAAGTCGCTAAGCGACATGCATACGGCAACGACCCCAACGTCACCAAAAGCGGGTAGTTGCCGTATTTTAGTGGCTTTTTTCTGCCGTGTTTGCCAGATAAGTCTGGCAATCGATGGCTGGTAACGTGATGAATTCGCCAGAAGTTCATATTTTGTTCAAAAGTCGCCGCTATACTGAAACTATTCAGTGAGGTGACGACATGCGGTTTTTAGAACGAGCGATCAAAGCACTTAGTTACCACCGCTGGCTATATCTTGCCAGCACGGTGGTCGTGTTTTGCTTTACCCTGCTCAGCGTTTGCCTCTTGACCGCCAACCAACTGAACCTCAACAGCCAAAACGGCTTTAAAAGCCGCCTGTGCCAGTTCGACACTGGCGCCTTACATTCCGCCAACCACCTGATTGCGGAAGTCCAATCTGCTTACACCCAAGTCTCGGTGCAGTATCAGGCCTGGTGGGCCGATGCACTCATCGGCTTGGCGCTTGTCGCAGGCGTCACTGCGATCGGTGCAGCGTATCACCGGCGGCGTGAAACCACGGCTTATCTGCTTGTCGGTAAAAGCCCCGCAGATATTGTCGCCCAGTATTTACTCGAAAACTTCGTCGTGTTCGCAGGCGGCTTCGTCTTAGCGATGATCGTGGCAATCTTCCTGACCCAAACCCTCAACGATCAGCTACTCGGATTTAATCGCTACCTTATCGATCACCACCTCAGTAGCCAATTGAGCGCGACCACTTTTGACAAAATCACCAAGCAGCTTTTTGCCCACCGGATCACTGATTTTTCTGGCAACGATCTGGTTTTCGCTCACCGCAAGCCGCAACCGCTGAACAGCCAGCTGATTGGCGGCTGGCAAACGTTCGTCAGCGGCGCCGCGACGGTATTGATCACCCAAGGCGTCGTCTTGTCAGCCAGCATCTGGTGGCAACGTTTGCGCCTACGTCATCACGGATAGGAGGTCTGTTTATGCCGCTTTTTCACTCGCATCTCACGCAACAATTGCAACACCGCTTGCACACGTTGTTTCCCACGTCAGCCCTTTATTACATTCAACTCGCTGACCAAGCACATGTCAGCGCCTGCTTTCAGCATTACACGCAAGCGTTCACCGACGCCAATATCACCAAACAACTGGGACTGATCACCGTCCCCGACGCTGGGATCGTCCCTTACCTCACCGTTCGTAGCAACATCTTGATCAACGGGCAACACCAATCGTTTGATCTACTGCCTGAGGCCATGCGCAAAGACACCCTATTTTTGGATGCCGACGCCAGCACGATTTCCGCCGCTCAAAGTTTATACGTGCAACTTTTCCGCAACCTGCTCGCTGGACGCCAGTTCCTGTTGATGCGCGACTTTCCCGAGACAATGACGCCGCAAGAGACGCGCCTGTTTCTCGACTGCGCGCAAGAGGCAGTCCATGCGACTAATGCCCACCTGATCATCCTAACGACTGACGCTGGACTGATCGCGGCGAACCCGACCACCAGCTGGACAACCGCGCCACAATTGGTTCACCAAGATGCCACCGCCTAGCGCGATGGCATTATTTGCGTTAAGCTCGAGAAAAAGGAAGTGTCTTTATGCCTATCGAACCACTCGTTGCCACCGATGACGCCGCCATTGCCGCAATCATCCGCCAATGCCTGCAAGCCGCAGGACTCGATCACCCCGGTACCGCGTACACGGACCCCGAGCTCGACCATCTCAGTAACTTTTATGCCGCCGCGACGAATCGCGCCTATTTCGTCTATCGTGAAGCCGGATGCGTCTTAGGTGGTTGTGGTTTCAGCGCGTATGACGATGTGCGCCAGATCGCAGAGCTCCAAAAACTCTATCTGCTACCAGAGGCTCGCGGCCGCCACCTAAGCCGGCGTTTACTCACCTACACCGAAACCCAAGCCCGACGAGCTGGTTGGCGCCAGCTGTATCTTGAGACCCATACCAACCTCCCGATCGCGATCCACCTTTACGAAACCAGCGGCTACCACCGCCTGGACAAACCGCTCCATCAAGGCGTCCACACCACGATGGATCATTTTTACCTCAAAAACTTAACCAACGCTTAGCATCCAAAGAGCCCACAACCGATTTTGGTTGTGGGCTCTTGTATTTGGCCGCTTAGCCTTCTGCGATGGCGCGTTGCGACTGGACTTTGACGCCGGCCGTGTTGATCGCCAAGGTTTGGATCTGCCATTGCGGATGCTTGACGCGAGCTTGATGGACGAAACGTTGCACCTGTTGCTTATCTTGGCTGATGGCCAACATCGTCGAGCCAGCACCCGAGATCACGACCGGCATGCCAAGTTTGGCGCCAAGCGCACGCATTCCTGCAAAATCAGGGATCAGCGCCGCCCGGTACGGCTCTTGCATTTTGTCCTGCAGTGCCGCTTGCAACAATCGCCCGTCGCCACGTTCCAAAGCAGTGCAGGCCAAGGCGCAATGGCCCATCTGATAGCTGGCGTCGGCATAGCTCATTTGCTTGGGCAACACCGCGCGTGCTTCTTCAGTACTCAGCGGGGTGTCTGGAATCACCACAGCAAACTGCCAGGACGGATGGAGATGATAATGGGCAACCACCGGCGCATTCGCAGTCATGATGGTGGCGGTCAGTTGCCCAAAAATGGCAGGCGCAACATTGTCCGGATGGCCTTCCATTGCCGTTGCCAACCCGAGCATGGCAACGTCATCAAGCGGATGCCCAAACCATTCGTTGGCCCCGGCCAACCCTGCCACGATACAGGCGGCAGAGCTACCGAGTCCGCGCACATCTGGGATCTGAGAATCGACATGGAGATGCACGCCGGGTACGGGCTCGCCGATGGCTTCACAGCCTTTGACAAACGCCTGATAGATCAAGTTGTCGTCGTTATGAAAACGTGGATCGCCGCCTGTGATCGTCACGCCTTGAGCCTGCGCTTCGAACTCAACGTTAAGATACAGATCTAAAGCCAGCCCCATGACGTCATAGCCGACGCCAAGGTTAGCACTGGTTGCCGGAACAGATAACTTGAACATCACAGCATCTCCTTTGCAAGTTTAGCCACCCAATCGGGCATCGCGTCTGGGGCGAGCAATTGGTGGTGACGGACAGAAAGCTTTGGCAACATCGCCAGCGGCTGCGGAATCGCGACGCCGCTGTGGGCAACCAGTGCCTGCATGGCCGCAAAACCATCGGCGAAATCTTGATGTAACACGGCCTTGGCGACCACCTGCGGGAACTTATACGGACTGGCTGTGCTCAACAGCACGGTCTGGCCAGCAACGTTGGCTTTTTGCATGACGACATAGCCATTGGCGGTGTGCGGATCCATCAGGTAGCCGGACTCGCGGTCGACCGCTTCGATGGCGGCGATCACGTCGTCATCTTGGGCGGCGCCGCCAATAAAGTCTTCTTGAATCGCGGCCAGCAAAGACTGCGGTACCTGGTAGCGACCGGTAGCCTGCAGGTCGGCCATCAACTTGGCGACCAGTTGGGTGTCGCCGTTGCTCTTATAATAGAGAAGACGCTCTAAGTTGCTCGAGATCTGGATATCCATCGAAGGCGACACTGTCTTCAAAAACGCGCGGTTGCGATCGTAAACCCCGGTTGCGAGAAAATCAGCGACTTCTGAATTGGCGTTGGTGGCGACAATAAACTTGTTCACCGGCAAGCCCATCTGCTTGGCGTAATAGCCTGCCAGCACATCCCCGAAGTTGCCTGTTGGCACGGCAAAATTCACAGCATCACCAGCTTGAATCTGGCCGGCTTCAACGAGTTGGCGGTAAGCAGCAAAATAATACACGACCTGTGGGGCCAGGCGCCCGATATTAATCGAGTTGGCAACCGACAATTTGACATGATCCAGGCGCGCAGCGAGTTCTGCGTTATTGAGCATCGCCTTGACCGCCGTTTGGGCATCATCGAAGTTGCCTGTGATCGCCGCCACCGCAGTGTTGGCACCACCGGTAGTCGTCATCTGGCGCTCCTGGATCGGGCTGACGCCACCGTCCGGATAAAAGGTTGCGATGCCAGTTTGCGGCACGTCTTTGAAGCCTTCAAGCGCAGCCTTGCCGGTGTCACCGCTGGTGGCGGCGAGGATCAACACGCGGTCGCTTGGCGCCAATGCAGCTTGCAACAACCGTGGTAACAGTTGCAACCCGACGTCTTTGAACGCACTGGTCGGGCCATGGAACAGCTCTAAGAAGTTGGTTGTCTTAACCCGGTGTAGCGGCGTAATGCGCGAATCCGCCCATTGATCGCCGTAAGCGGCGGTGACCGCCTGTTTTAAGGTGGCTTTTGAAAAATCTGGTAGCAGCTCCGTCAACACCATCACCGCTTGGGCTTGGTAGTCGGCCTGTAGCATCTCATTTAAGTCGAGGCGCGGGAATGTCGGTAGTACATAAAGGCCGCCGTCTGGTGCGAAGCCTGTTTTCAAGGCTTCTTGACTGGTTAATTGTAGTTTTGCGTTGCGGGTGCTCGTATACATTCGGATCGCCTCAATTTCGATTTTGGTCGCTTTTAGAACCAGCGACGTTTTTTGGTTGCATTTGAATACTTGCTATGATAATCTGTTCAGTATTCAAATACAAGTGTTTATTGTTTAAAAACACAGAAATGAGGCCCGTATGCAAATCGCAATCTTAGGTTATGGCACCATCGGTAGTGGCGTCGCCAAAATTATTGAGCGCCAAACCAACCAAACGAAATCTCTCCAGGTCACCCACCTTTTAACAAAACCTGAGAACACGTCGATTTCACGCCTGGCCACTGGCGACATCACCAAGCTTCTCGCCGACCCCGATCTCGATGCCGTTGTCGAAACCATGGGTGGTATCGAACCGGCGCACACCTATATCATGCAGGCCTTAGCCGCACACAAACACGTGGTGACCGCCAACAAAGCCGTCGTCGCCCGTTACTTACGTGACTTCACCGAAGCCGCCGAACAAAACGGCGTTCATTTCTACTATGAAGCCAGCACCGGCGGCGGCATCCCTTGGCTGAAAAATCTGGAAAACGCCGTACGCGTCGATGACCTGTCGACGATTGCCGGTATCTTTAATGGAACGAGCAACTATATCCTCGACCAAATGACCGCTACTGGTGAAGATTTTCGTCCTGCTTTGGCGCAAGCCCAAGCGCTGGGTTACGCTGAAGCCGATCCGAGTGCGGATATCGACGGTATCGATGTTGCCAACAAACTACGCATCTCTAGTGCGATTGCCTTCAATTCCGCGCCTAACTTCGTGTTACCGACGATTGGTATCCGCAACATCACGGCCGGCGACATTGCTTGGGCCAAAGCCCATGGTCTCGCTATCCGCTTGATGGGCGAAGCCGTCCGCAGCCACGATCGCTTCGCCGCTGTCATCGCCCCAACGTTGGTGCCTGAAGCCAGCTTGGAAGCGCAATGCCCAGATAACAACAACCTGATCCGCCTGGTCGGCCCGACGATCGGTGAGCTCCAGTTCTTCGGCCAAGGTGCCGGCCAGCTCCCGACAGCTCACGCGATCGTGCAAGACCTGCTCGACATCGTCAACAACGTCCCGCATGTTTCTCGGCACTTTAACCGGCAGTTGCAAAACGATGCCACCTTGCTCCAAGGAGACTACATCTGGCGTGACGTCGAAGGCACCCACCTCATCGAAGCCACCACCGCCAGTGAAATGGCAATTCGCTTGCAACAACACCCAGAAGCTTCTGCTTTACGCGTCGGAAGGGAGGTCAATCATGAAAGTCTGCAAATTCGGCGGGTCCTCAATGGCCAATACTGAACAATTCACCAAAGTCCGTCAGATCCTCGAAGCTGACCGCAATCGCCGCTTCATCGTTGTTTCCGCCGCCGGCAAAGACGCCGTACATCCGGTCAAGTTGACCGACCTATTGTTGCGTATCGCCGCCAGCGACGACCAGTCACTGTTTGACGATGTCAAAGCGCGCCTAGAACCGTTAAAAGAAGAGCTACACCTGCACTACGATCTGGATGCCGCCGTCGCAACCATTCAGTCTGAATGGCAAGCCCATCACGACCACGACTACCTGGTCTCTCGCGGGGAGTTCCTGACCGCACACCTGCTGGCGGAATATCTCGGCTGGCCCTTCCTTGACGCGATCGACCACATGCTGTTTGTCGACGACGAATTCGACGCCGACGCCAGCGCTCATGCTTTAGCATCTGCCCCTGATCATTTTGTCATGCCAGGTTTCTACGGTGGTGACGGGTGCGGCAATGTCCATCTGATGCCGCGCGGCGGCTCCGATATTTCCGGGGCTTGGTTGGCTAACTTGTTAGAAGTCGACTTGTACGAAAATTGGACCGATGTTTCCAGCATCTTGATGGCCGATCCGCGCGTCGTCCATGCGCCACGCGCCATCACCCAGCTCACTTATGCTGAGCTACGCGAATTGACCTTCATGGGCGCCGCGGTCTTCCAGGCTGACGCCGTTCAACCGGTCCGTGCCAAAGGCATCCCGACGCGCATCCTCAACACCAACCGGCCGCAAGACGCTGGGACACTAGTCGTGCGTGCGACCAATGTTGAAGGCGCGCTGACCGGCATCGCCGGGCGCCGGCACTACACAGTCATCACCCTCAAGCGTTATCAGCTTGCCGCCCACCTCGATGTCATCCAACATGCCTTGGCAGTGATGGCCAATCATAACCTCAAAGTGGTTTACATGCCGACTTCCATCGACACACTGAATTTGATCTGCCACGGCACCATCGACGTCGACGAACGCCATCAACTCGCCCAAGACCTCGTTGCCGTCTGCGAGCCTGATGATCTGGCAATTCAAACCAATATTGCCTTGATTTCCACTATTTCGCCGCGCTTGACCAAGCGCCCTGCCATCGCCGGACGACTCCTGGCATATCTGGATGATAACAACATCCCCGTTCGCCTTGTCAGCCAAAACTCCGGTGACTCCAATCTGCTGATCGGCGTCGCTACCACTGACTATGCCCGCGCGTTGAACGCGATTTATCAGAACTTTCTCCACACCCGCAACGCACCCGAACCTTATTTCGAAGCGTTGTAACCAAACAAACCAAAACCGGCGTTGCTATGCTGTGCAAATGCACAGAAGCAACGCCGGTTTTGGTTTATTATTCAACAGAAATCAGATTAACGTCGGTGACGCCGCGTGACAACTTCAGTGCGGCGATCAGGTCGTCCAAGGAGCCGCTCAGATTCGAGATGTCAAATGAGATGACCACGCTCGCCCAATCATGGATCGGCAGGTTCTGGTTAATGGTGATGATGCTGGCGTCGGCATTGGACATCGTGTTCAGCACCTCAGACAAGATGCCACGATCGTGATGCAACATCAACGAAATCACGGCTTTACGCTGATTAACGCCGGTGTCAGGCAAGAACACGTAGTCTTTATATTTATAATAGGTACCACGACTGATGCCGACCTGCTTAACAGCCTCTGAGACCTGCCGGACCTGCCCGTTTTCGATCAGCGTCCGTGCTTCGATCACCTTGGCGACCACATCTGGTAGGATCCGGCGATCCACAATGTAATATTTATCCACAAGTCAACCCCCGTTTCTCAATGGCTTCATTGTACCATGCACATCGCCGTTGCGGCGCAAAAAAGTAAGCGTTCACCATTCCTTAATCGTGTTCTCATTTGTTACAGTAAAGTGCTATAATGTTTGGCATATGCTTTCATAAAATTGGAGATGGAAAACTTGCGACGTGCCCTCGGTTACGTATTATTCTCAACGCTCTTGTTTAGCTCGATGGAAATTGCCTTGAAACTGGCTGGTGCTAGCTTCTCCGCACTGCAACTGAATTTCTTGCGTTTTTTGATTGGGGGAATCATCCTTTCTCCCTTGGCGATTACCTATTTGCATCAGCATCACCTCAACGCCTTTTTGCACTTGCCACTTTTCTTGGCGACCGGTTTAGTCTGTGTCGTCATCAGCATGACACTGTATCAGCTTTCCGTCATCATTGCGCCTGCAGCCACCGTCGCCGTGGTGTTTTCGATCAACCCCGTATTCGCGCTGCTTTTCTCGTTTTTGATTTTGCACGAATCCCTGTCGCGGACCAGTGTCATCTCGGTGGTGGTGTCTGTGATCGGCTTGCTCGTCATCATCAACCCCGCACACCTTAGCCAACCCATCGGCTTACTGCTTGCCTTGCTATCTGCTGTGACCTTTGGCTTGTACAGCATCTTGTCTCGTTGGGGCTCACAACGCTACAACTATAACGGCATCGTGATGACCGCAGGCACCTTCCTGGCGGGCGCCTTAGAGCTTCTTGTTCTCATTGGCTTATCTTATCTGCCGTTCGTTGCCAATCTGATCCATGGCGCCGCGGCCACCAGCTTCGTTAAGATTCCAATCATTCAAGGCATCTCGCTGGCACACTTGCCGCTTCTGGCTTACATCGGGATCGGTGTGACCGGGTTGGGCTTTGCGTTTTACTTCTTGGCGATGGAACATTCAGACGTTTCCACCGCATCGCTGGTCTTCTTTATCAAACCAGGATTAGCCCCGATCATGGCAATGATCATCTTGCACGAACACATTGCCACCACCACCGTCATTGGCGTCGTGATCATCCTGCTCGGTTCCGTCATCAGCTTCATCAACGAAGCCTTCATGGAGCGAGTCTCTGAGATGTTGCCGTTCCATCACCACAATAATGTGATTCCGCATTAAGCTGGACGCGCAGGTGACTTTTTTGGCGAATCGCTTGCATAAACAAATACCTCACGGCTTATGCTGGGAGGCATTTGTTTGTCCTAAGATAGATAACTAAACTAAACATGGCTGCCATTACAACAAAAATCGCGGTGTCGTGGGCTTTACTAGCTCGTGACACCGCGATTTTTATTGACCTCTGGAGGTGAGGAGAATCGAACTCCTGTCCATCAGCCCCGCTACATATGGCTCTACACGTTTAGGCTTACCATTTAAATTTCGCCCAACAGCCGCGCCGTAAGTCAAGGCTAACGCCACTGGACTAACCTACTATCTCTTGGCGCCTCCTCAGGTGGCAAAGACGTCCGTAGCTCAATTAGTTTGAGACCGCTATGCATCCCTTGAGCAAAGACGCGGCGATCACGCTAAGCTGTTATTAGGCAGCTAAAGCGTAAGAATTGTTGTTTTTTGCAGTTAATAAACTGTATGCGTTCTTGACGGAGCCGACCCTCCGACGTGCACCACATGCGCGAGCCACCAATGTCGAGACCATTACACCCCCGTATGCCTCATCATCGTAGCATGCCCCCTTTTTTTTGTCAAAAAAACTCACGCTTTGCTTCATTGTCAAAGCCTTGACGGCGTGCTAGTCTGAACTTATAGCCTGTGCAGATTTTAAGGTCGGTTTATGGCGCAGTTGCTATACTCGTTACATCAATTAACTGCGAGGAAGATAACTATGAAAATTCTTATGATTGAAGACAATGAAAGTGTCGCTCAGATGATGGATATGTTCTTCAAAAAAGAACAGTGGGAAGTCGTCAACGCCTACGATGGCGAGTCCGGTTTAGCGGATTTTAAACAAGCTCCTGAAGCGTTTGATATCATTACGCTCGACTTGAACCTGCCGAAAATGGATGGCATGCAAGTCGCCCAAGAGATCCGCAAGCTCTCCAAGACGGTGCCATTGATCATGTTAACGGCGCGCGACACCGAAAGCGACCAGGTGCTGGGCCTCGAATTGGGTGCCGACGATTACGTCACTAAGCCATTTTCACCGATTACCTTAGTCGCACGCATCAAGGCACTTCACCGGCGTGCTGAAACGGCACCAGAGGCCGTTGCTGAGGCCGCAGCCAACAGTGACTTCGATGTCATCACCAACCACTTCAAGCTTTCGACAAAGACACGTGAGGCCTATCTCGACGGCGTTGCGATCGAAGGACTGACCCCTAAGGAGTTCGACTTGCTGCACACGCTGGCCCAAAGCCCCAAACAGGTCTTCTCCCGTGAACAGCTGTTACAACTGGTGTGGGATTATGAATACTATGGTGACGAGCGGACCGTCGATGCCCACATCAAGAAACTGCGGCAGAAAATCGAAAAAGTCGGCCCGCAGATCATCCAGACGGTTTGGGGCGTCGGCTATAAGTTCGATGACTCCGGAATGGATACCAAATGAAATTACTCTACCAACAGATGCTGGCGTTTTTTGGTGTGATCGCGTTAATGTTGACGATCGTCAGCTTGCTGTTCATCAGAAGCACGACCAACACGGTGTGGGAAAACAGCTTCAACCAACTGGAACAATACACAGATGTTTTGAAAGACCAAGCCGTTGACCAAAACACCTACCTGATCAACACGCAATTCATCCAAAACGCTGAACAGATCCTCGCCAAACAAAACGTCCACTTCATGATCTATGACGCCACTAACACCGCGCGCTACCCCAACATGCCAGGCGCAGCGCCACAAGCGATTGCCAGCAAGTATTGGCAGAAACTCAAACAAGGCGATACAGTGGCATTGCCTGAGCTGACCACCAACCCGCAAAACGGCAAGCAACAACGGATGACCATTTACTACAAGCCTGTTTTTCTGAGCCAAAAACTACTATTTGTGATCGCGGCATTTGCCCCAGTGGAAAACATTCAGTCATCGATCCAGCAAACCGAAAAGAACCTGGTGGTCGCTTTCTTGCTGTCACTGCTGGCTGCGATGATCGTGTCGTATTTCTTGGCGCGCTATCAAGTCAACCGGATCAACCGTCTGCGTCAAGCCACCCATCAAGTGGCGGAAGGCGACTACGACGTCCAAGTCAAATTTGATCACAAAAGCAAAGATGAAGTGGCGGCACTGGGTGATGATTTTCAAGACATGGTGGCTTCCTTGCGCGAATCTCAAGCCGAGATCCATCGCCAAGAAGAGCGGCGCCGGCAGTTCATGGCCGACGCGGCTCACGAGATGCGCACACCGCTGACGACGATCAACGGTCTTTTGGAAGGCCTCGCCTACGACGCGATCCCCGAAGAATCTAAGGGTGAATCTATCGCCTTGATGCAGAAAGAAACCAAGCGCCTGATCCGCTTGGTAAACGAAAACCTCGACTACGAGAAGATTCGCACGAATCAGATCTTGTTGAACAAACAGACCTTCAACGCCACCGAGGCCCTGCACGACATCGTCGCGCAGCTGAAACAAAAGGCCGAGGCTTCCGGCGACAAGTTGGTCTTAAATGCCGAGGATTCTGTGCCGGTTTACGCTGATCACGATCGCTTCGTACAGGTGCTGTTCAACATCACCCAAAACGCCATTCAGTTCACGCAAAACGGCACGATCACCATCAGCGCCAAAATCGGTTACCATCAAACTGAATTCAGCGTGCAAGACACTGGTATCGGGATGAGCGAAGAGCAGGTCAAAAACATCTGGGAACGTTACTACAAGGCCGACCCTTCCCGCAAGAATACCAAGTACGGTGAATCCGGCTTGGGCTTAGCAATCGTTCACCAGCTCGTTACCCGCCACGGCGGCACGATTAAAGTCGACTCCAAGCCAGATCAAGGCACCACCTTCACACTGACTTTTCCCGACGAAGAAACCGCACCAAAGCAAGCCCCGATCACACACACCAAATAACCTGGGTGTGTCGCTGCGTTGCACCCGTCCTCCAAAAATACCGTCACCTTGCTGTTGACAGCTGGTGTGACGGCATTTTTTGTTCCAAGCCACAGCAAAAAGCCCTCGAGCGCTAACTCGAGGGCTTGCTTGACCATGATTGCTCAGTGCACGCTAATGCCAAGCATCATCCGCCCGGCACGTGAGATCCGCGTCATCTGCCAAGAAGGCGACCAGACCACTTCCACTTTCACGGAATCGATTCCGGGCAACGTCTTCAGTTCCTTCACGATCTGCTCTGGTACATCGGCGACACACGAACAACCTAATTCGGAGAAAGTGATGACAACATCACAGTGCCCGTTTTCATCTAAGTCGATCGCGTAAATGAAGCCGAGGTTATAAATATCCACGCCTAGCTCCGGTTCCATGATCGTCGAAAACTTTTCTTCAAGCTGCTCGCCAAGGGCGGCCGCTCGGTCATTAATCTTGATGTCATCACGCATTGTATCTGATCCTTTCACATTAATGCAGGGTTACATCGAGCTGCATCAGCCAACGCGGTCAGAAATAAGTCAGCTTGGTCACACGTTGGCAAAGCCAACACCTTCCAAGCTACCTTATCGCCACCGCGAAGTCTGGTTGATGCCGTTCTTGGTTACTTTTTCCAGAAATCGGTAGTGGCACCGGTAGCCGCGCTACTTACTAAGTGCGCATACTTGCCCAAGACACCACGAGTCTCCAATGGTGGGATAACCAGATGCTTGCGGCGTTCAGCTAACTCTTCGTCGGAAACATCCATGGTCAATTCGCGGGTGTCTTGGTCGATGATGATCGTATCACCGGTCTTCAACAAGGCGATGTTGCCACCATCTTGGGCTTCTGGGGCGATATGGCCGACAACGAAGCCGTGAGACCCACCGGAGAACCGACCGTCAGTCAAGAGCGCAACCGATTCCCCTTGGCCTTTACCACTCAACAACCCGGACAACGTCAGCATTTCTGGCATGCCAGGGCCGCCTTTAGGACCGACGTAGCGAACGACAACACAGTCGCCAGGCACGATCTCATCAGCCATCACCGCATCGATGGCAGCTTGTTCGCTATCGAACACTTTGGCTGGGCCGACGTGACGACGAGTCTTCAAGCCGGAAACTTTGACAACACAGCCTTCAGTCGACAGGTTCCCGTGTAAAATGATCAGCGGGCCGTCTTCACGCAGCGGATGATCAAGCGGCATGATAACTTTTTGGCCAGGGGTCAGATCTGGGAAGTCTTCGAGGTTTTCGGCAACGGTCTTGCCGGTACAGGTCATGCAGTCGCCGTGCAGGTAGCCGTTTTTCAACAGCAACTTTTCAACGGCAGTGACACCGCCGGCCTTGTACAAGTCGTACATGACGTATTTGCCTGATGGCTTCAAATCAGCAAGATGTGGCACCTTCTTCTGGAAAGTGTTGAAGTCGTCGATGGTCATTTCGACATTGGCGGCATGCGCGATTGCCAGCAGATGCAAAACAGAGTTGGTGGAACCACCGAGAGCCATGATGACGGTCAAGGCGTTTTCGAAGGCCTCGCGGGTTAAGATGTCGTGTGGGTAGATTCCCTTCTTCAACAAGTTGATAACGGCCTTGCCGGCTTCTTCAACGTCTTTGTGCTTTTCATCGGAGATGCCAGGATGGGAGGCTGAACCTGGCAGGCTCATCCCCATGACTTCGATCGCAGAAGCCATGGTGTTAGCGGTATACATCCCGCCACACGCACCAGGGCCTGGGCAGGCGTTGCATTCGATCTGGCGAACTTCTTCTTTAGACATTTCGCCGGCGTTCATTGCCCCGACCGCTTCAAAAACCGAAACCAAGTCGATGTCTTTGCCATCGAGTTTGCCTGGCATGATCGTGCCACCATAAACAAAGATTGACGGAATATCGGCGTTGGCCATCGCAATCAAGCTACCTGGCATGTTCTTATCACAACCACCGACTGCGACCAGCGCATCAGCGTTGTGGCCGCCAACTGCGGCTTCCATCGAGTCAGCGATGATGTCGCGGCTCGGCAAGGAATAACGCATCCCAGGCGTCGACATCGAGATCCCATCAGAAACGGTGATGGTCCCAAATTGCACTGGCCAGCCGCCAGCTTCTTGAACCCCTTTTTTCGCATCGCGACTTAAACCGTCTAGATGCATGTTACAAGGCGTGTTTTCTGCCCAAGTGCTGATGACGCCGACGATCGGCTTCTTAAAGTCTTCATCTTGCATGCCGGTGGCACGCATCATCGCGCGGTTGGCAGACTTAACGATGCCATCATAAACGTGACTGCGGATCCGCAGCTCATCGCCTGATAATTCTTTTGCCATATGATGACGCTCCTTTCAAAAACGTATGTGATATGTAAACACAGTAGCTACTGCCACCACGTTCTAATTGAATTCTAACACTTTAATAAGTTGATTCACAGAATAATTTTGTCC
This sequence comes from Lacticaseibacillus boliensis, assembly GCF_054784775.1. Classification (NCBI taxonomy): domain Bacteria; kingdom Bacillati; phylum Bacillota; class Bacilli; order Lactobacillales; family Lactobacillaceae; genus Lacticaseibacillus; species Lacticaseibacillus boliensis. Next base: position 117,575 of record NZ_BAAIHN010000003.1, on the reverse strand, counting down.
AAACTAGTTAGATTAATTGACATTAACCTCGCTCACTTCAACCTCATCGAATCAGGAGAACACCATGCAGCTCATCATCGCCCCAGCCAAAAAAATGCGGATCGACCCCGACAGTTTCGCACCTCAGGCCTATCCGCAATATCTCGATCAAACCAAACAAATTCTTGCAACCCTCCGGACCTTGGATCGCGATCAGCTCCAGAAAATCTGGGCGTGCAGCGACAAGCTGGCTACTGAAAGTTTTCGCCAACTTCAACAATTACGCCTCGAGCAAGCACCGCTGACACCTGCCATCATTGCCTTCGTGGGTGTGCAGTACCAATCGATGGCACCGGATCTATTCACCGAATCCGCGTTGCAATACATTCAGACCAACCTCAGGATCCTGTCGGGATTTTATGGCATCTTGCGCCCGTTTGACGCGATCGTCCCTTATCGCTTAGAGATGGGTAGTCGCCTGGCTGTCGGTGGCGCCAAGGATCTCTATGCCTTTTGGGGTAGCCGCCTGCACGATGCCTTGGATTTCACCCAAGGTCCTGTGATCAACCTCGCTTCTGCTGAATATGCCAAAGCCATTCGTCCGTTTCTTCAGCCTGGCGAACGCCTCGTCGATGTCCGTTTCGGCCATCTTGTCAACGGCCGCATCAAAACCTGTGCCACCAAGGCCAAAATTGCCCGCGGTGCGATGGTCCGCTTTCTCGCCGAAAACAACGTCACCACAGCGGATGGGATCGACGCCTTCGACCATCCGCTGTATCATTTTGCCCCAACTTACAGTAGCGCAGAAGAATTCGTGTTTTTGACCGAAGCTTAACCTACCAGCGAACAGATGTGGTATGCTTGCAAAAAGTGTAATTCTTGGAGGAGACACTATGCATATCAATCTCACCAACCCACGCACCCACCAGATCAAGCAGCCTAAGGTCGGCTTTTCGTGGACGACGTTTTTCTTCGGGTTCTTTCCCGCTTTGTTTCGCGGGGATTGGAAATGGGCGCTGATCATCGCGCTCATTCAGATCTTGACCGGCACCTTCACCTTCGGGATTTCCGTCGGAGTCGTCAGCATCATCTTTGCCTTCATCTACAACAAGCTGTATATCAACGACTTGTTGCGAGACGGCTATCAACCCAGCGACACTTTCAGTCGCGACATCCTCAACCAACGCGGTTTCACCGCCTGAACCACGCAAAAAGCACTTCGCCTTCGCGAAGTGCTTTTTATGATGGACTTCAGATAAGATGATAATAGCGCAGACCTTGAGCGATACCGCCATGACGAAAATCGCCGGTCACAAATTCTGCGGCGTCTTTTACCGCCTGCGTCCCGTTGCCCATCGCGATGGGATGGTCGACTGCGCCAAACAGTGGCAGGTCGTTGGCGGCATCACCAAACGTATAAGTCGGGACGCCTTCAAAACCACCGGCCGCCACCAACTCACGCAGGCCTGTCGCCTTAGACACCCCATTGGTCGCCACGTCCAGCCCGCGCGGATTATTCCGCACCATCGCCAGCTCGCCGGCAAAGGCTTGTTGCAACTCGCGGTCGTGGCGACGATCGAAGACAAACATGAAATCAACGTGGTGCTCCCGCCACCAATCAGGATCCACCGGCGCATCAAACCCTAACGCGTGATAATTGTCGATGGTGTCAGCGGAAGTCGTGCTCAACGCCAGGCCGTCTTGGTCGTACCAGGCCACCGGCTCGTTATGCGCGGCAGCATACGCATTGAACTTAGCGATCAGCGTCTTATCCAGCCGGTGTTCTGCGACACCTTGACCAGCAAGTTGCACATACGCACCGTTGGCGGCGATCAGCGAATCGATGCCACTTGCCGCGATGGCTGAAGCCACTTCGAAGCGATTGCGACCGGTGGCGATCACCGGCAAACTACCGTTGGCCCGCAACTGTTCAAGCGCTTCAACGGTGTCAGTAGCAGGCATATGATCGGGTTGCAACAGCGTCCCATCGAGATCAAAGCAGACGATTGCTTTAACCAAGCAGGTCACCTCCCAGTGCCTTTTGGAGGTTGGTCAGCGTCAAAGAGGCCGTGTCCGGTAAAATCACTGCCGCACCGGCCAATTCTTTCGGATCACCGATCCCAACGGCAGTCGCTCCGGCGGCGTTGATCGACGCCACGCCGCTAGCCGCGTCCTCGATCCCGAGGCAGGCCTCAGGTGCCAGGTCGATGGCCGCGGCGGCTTGTTCATAGATATCCGGCGCCGGCTTGCCATGCTCAAGCTTGGCGGGATCGACGATATGTGTGAAAAACTCGGCCAGCCCCAAATGCTGCAACACGGTTGGCGCATTTTTTGACGATGACGCCAAGGCCAGGCGATATCCGTGTTGCTGCAAGCTGTCGAGGAAGACCCGGATCCCTGGCTCGATATCGGTTGGCGTTAGGCTTGCCACCAAATCCAGATAGCGTTCGTTTTTCGCGGTGGCAAAGGCTTGTTTTTGCGCATCAGTATAATCGTTTTCACGATTGGCGGCGGCCAGGATCAGCTCTAGCGATTGCATCCGGTCAATCCCCTTGAGCTGGTCTGCTAACGCTGGCGTCCATGTCGCCCCGACCTGCTTGGCAATCGTCTGCCATGCTTGCGAATGAAGCCGCGCCGTATCGGTGATGACCCCATCAAGATCGAACAATACCCCTTTTATCTGACTCATCGTTGTCATTTATCTTTTCCTTTCTCTAGTAGTTCAAGGTTTGCGGTTGATCGGCCTGCAGATGGTAATCCTTATCCCCGACTTGAATCGCCGCGTCGTGATCAGCTGTTACCGTTAGACGTTGCGGCTCGATGTCGAAGTGATAGCTGACGTTTTGGGCGTGCACCGTCGTTTGCATCTTCGACCAAACCGTTGGCAGCTTAGGCTTGACGACCACGCGATCATTGCGGACATTGATCCCGCCAAACACCCGCGTTGCCACATCCAAGGTCGCGCCCATCACCCCTAGGTGTAGGCCTTCAGCGGTGGTGCCACCTTGGATATCATAGTAATCAGACAACAATGCCTGATGATACAACGACCACGCCTGATCTTGGTGGCCGGCTTGCGCGTCGAGCATCGCATAGACGATCCGCGACAGCGTCGAGCCATGGGTAGTGCGATCGAGGTAAAATTGCAGGTTCTGGATGAAATAATCCGCCGGCAACTGATAGCCCATGTCGGTGATCAAACCGCGCACAGTCGGCTCGTCGAGCAGGTAAAACGCCATCAGCGCGTCGGCCTGTTTTGCCACTTGGTAGGAATCGGCGCTGGTGCCACGCGCCTTCAACAACCGATCGAGACGAGCGATGTCACCATATTGTTTATGGAACGCATCAAAATCCAGCCGCGCCAGCTTCTCGTATCCGGCAAACTGTTCGATGATACCAGACTTGCTGATGTTTAACGTCAGGTGGCGCCGGACCGTATCGAACCGTTTTTTGTCTGCAACGTCAAGCCCTTTTGAATCTGCTTGCGTCAACAACTTGAACAGCCAAGCCACCATCAAATTGGTGTACGCGTTGTCGTCTAAGCCATCGTGATCGGCCCCAGGATACCGTTCGTGGAACTCATCTGGTCCCATGACGCCTGTGATGTGATAGCGTTTGGTTTTAGCATCGCGCTGACATTGACTCAACCAATACTGGGCAATCGCCGTCAGCATCGGCCAGCCGGCAGTTTGCATGAAGTCTGGGTCGGGATTGAGATGATCGTATAACCAGATGTCATACGCGATTGCTAAGCTGACGTGCCGTTGTAGCCGTGAACGGTCTGGCATCCAGGTGTTGGTCAACGGATTGAGATGGGTCGCCTGTGATTGCTCATCGCCGGTGCTTGCAGACTGCCAAGGATACATGGCGCCTTTAGCCCCGACAGCAACAGCCGCCGCCTTGGCCGCATCCAGCCGCCGATAGCGATACATCAGCATCCCCTTGGCAACCTTGGGCGCATGTTGGGCATAATATGGCATCATGAACACTTCATCCCAGAAAATATGTCCGCGATAAGCTTCACCGTGCAACCCGCGCGCACCAACAGAAGCGTCCAACGCCGGATCCGCCAAAGCAGAGCCGGCCACACTCAGGTGAAACAGGTTGACTCGCAACAGTTTTTGACTGGTCAGATCACCTTGGATCACGATGTCGCCATCATCATAAACGTGTTGGTAATGGCTCGCCGCGTGCTTGGCGATTGTCGCAAACTCGGCGCCTTTAAGCCCCTCTGCCGCCTCTTGGGCAACGTTACCCGAGGTTTCCCGCGAGGTATACAGCGTGACCAGCTTATCAACGGTAATGGTTTGCTGTGGCTCAACGGCAAATGACAACGTCTGTTCAATGCTCGATTCGTCGGTGCTAGTCACCAATCCTGCCAGCGCTTGTTCGTCGCTGGTAAAAAGCCGGCTGGCGATCGCAAATTTGAGGTCTTGTTGTTTGAAGGCACCGGCGAGCACTGCGCCATTTTGACGGCCGCTGGTGCCTTCGATGTTGAGGTGTTCGCCGTTAAGATCTGCGTAGCGCGCAACGTTTGCGTTTTGCACCTTGCCATCGATGCCGGCGTAAACCTGAATCGTGCCGGCGAAATTCAACGGCGTCAGGCGATAACGGATTCCTAAGCGATGATAGTCATCAAAATCTGCCACCTTGAGGCTTTCAACGATCAGCTGATGCCCGGTGCCCAATGCGATCAGCATCGTGGTATGTAGCTGTCCGGTGCGCAAGTCGAGGCTACGGTATACATCTTGAATGTCACTTTTGCGAATCGTGAACCGCTTGCCGTGATCGACGCTGAAGCTGAGCAACTGCGGGTTGGGCAAGTTGACCAAGTCTTCATTGGTAACCTGGCGGCCTTGGACATCGCTAGTGCTTTGGTCATAACCGCCGGCAACATAGAAGCCTGGATAATTATCTGCGTCAGTTTGCGCTTCGACATAGGCGCCGCGAAGGCCATAGTACCCGTTGCCAATCGTAAGCATCGCTTCTTGGCCACGGTTTCTCACGCCAGTATATTGGCCGTAATAATCGAGGTGCCAGCTGGCATATTCGCGCTTGTTTGCCACGGCTTTTTCCAAGCCGATCTTGGCGACGGTTTGCTGGGCGACCACCGGCACGTTCAACATGTTCATCAGCGCAAGGCCAATGTCGATTCGCCGGTGATTCAGGCCAACAACGGTGTCAGAAAACGGGTAAGTCAACGGATTGACCAATACGAACGCGTCGATGTCTTGCCCCACCAGCTGATCACGCAATCGCTCCAAATTCGCACCGATGCTCTGGTTCGGATCAAAAGTGATGGTGACCTGCCGCGGTAAGTAACGATCGGCCATGTTCGTGAAGGTCATCGCCTGATCGGTGACACTTAACGAAACTGTCTTCATCAAAATCCTTCTTTCAGAAATCAATTGTCAAGTTTATGTTAAATCGATTTTCTGAAACAAGCAACTATTCTTGATTTAACAATATTTGTATAAAACTTAATATTTATATTATGACAACTTATGGCCATTGCACAAAAAAACATCGGAATATTTTCCGATGTTTAAGTCAGGCTTTACGCAGACGCTGGCTGAGGTATAACCCCCCGATCCAGATCACGGCAAGCCCTTCGGCGATCGCGGTTTCTTTGGTAAACAACATCACAATCACAACCATCGCCAAAAACGCCAACACATAAATATCGCCAAGCGGATGTAAAGGGGCTTTATAGCTACTACCCGCCGGATTAAGCTTGCGATAGCGCAAGTGGCTCAAGATAATCATCACCCAGACAAACAAGAAGCTGATCGTCGCCACACTGGTGACTAAGGTGAACACTGACGATGGCAAGAAGATGTTCAAGACCACCGCGATGGCGATCACAGCCGCGGAAGCTGCCAAAGCGCGCGCTGGCACCTGCCGCCGGGACAAATGGGCCCAGCGATGGAGCTTCGGATTTTTGCTTTCCAACGACAGCGAAAACAACATGCGCCCGGTACTGTACAACCCTGAGTTGCAGGCCGAGGCCGCAGCGGTCAGCACGACGAAATTAACGATGTCTGCCGCGGCATTGACACCAATGTTGGAAAACACGGTAACAAACGGACTGCTGCTTGGGCTCACGGTGTTCCAAGGGTAAATGGCCATGATCACCAACAACGCCCCGATGTAAAACAAGATCACCCGGATCGGGAGTTTGTTGATGGCATCTGGAATGGTCGTCTTGGGATCTGCAGTTTCACTGGCGGTCAAACCCACCAGCTCGATGCCGGTGAAGGAAAACACGACCATCTGAAAGGCCATGAAGAAGCCCGTCGCCCCTCTTGGGAAAAAGCCCCCATAATTGACCAAGTTCATTAAACTTGCCTGGCCGTGGTCGGTGTGGTAACCCACGGCAACCAACACGATCCCGATGGCGATCAACGCAATGATTGCCACAACCTTGATCAACGCGAACCAAAATTCTGCTTCGCCAAACAGACCGACTGAAATCAAGTTGACCAAAAGCAAGATCACCAGCGTGATAAGCCCCGGTATCCATTGCGCGACATGCGGGAGCCAAAAGCGAATGTAGGTCCCGACGGCGGTAACTTCTGCCATGGCCAGCGCCGCCCAGCAGATCCAATAGGTCCAGCCGGTGACGAACGCCCAATCACGCCCTAAGTATTTTTTGATGAAATCGATGAACGAGTGCTGGCTAAGATCAGACATCAGCAGTTCCCCGAGCGCTCGCATCAACATGAAGCACATTCCGCCTGCCATCAAATAGGCAAGCAGGATCGATGGCCCAGCAAGGTGAATCGATTGCCCAGCGCCGAGAAAAAGGCCGGTACCGATCGTGCCGCCGATCGCCATCAGCTGAACATGGCGGCTCTTCAAGTTACGCGCCAGTTCTGGTTCATTGTTTTGTGCCATAGCTACCTCCAAACATACCAAGTATTATACACGAGTGTTCGCGAGTTGCAAACAGAATTCAAAAAGGCGCCGCCGATAAGCGCCGCCTCAACCGTCGATTTCGAATGTTCTGCTGTATTTACCCATAATCATGCGGTTTTGTTCAGTGAATTATAATCACCCGCTTGGGATCCCAGTGCGCTTGCAAAAAAGCCGCCAAGGTCTCAGGTGATTGTGCAAACCGCAACCGGACGATCGGAGATGCGCCCACCATCGCATGCAACAGACAGCCGGTGCCGTCTTGTTGCAATTGAATCGCAGACAGGTTCGTGTATTGCCGCACACTACCAAGCCCGTTGACGACACTGACCGTCGTCAACCCCCGACGCCAGGCGGCAAACACCAAAAACATACCGCAGATGAAAAGCCCAGTGAGATAGCCATCGAGCGTCGAGCTCGTTACCCAAGTTGCTGCGGCAACCATGGCCGCGGCGACGATAAACAGCCAGCGCCAAAACCAGTGCGGTCGCGCCGGGATCACGATCTGAGTCCGTAACCAAACGCTGACCCCGATCGCAACGATCAAGATCAACATATAAAAGATATCGATTAGCATCCTTATTCCCCCTGACTGGTCAAGGCTTGGACATCACGGGCGATCATTAACTCTTCATTGGTCGGAATCATCAACACCCGCATCCGCGAATCTGCCGTCGAGATCACGGTCTCCCCTTCGGCGTTGGCGTTTTGATCTGGATCCAAACGCACTCCGAACACCGACAGACCGGCGATAATGCGCTCTCGCATCGCTGCATCTGCTTCGCCAATACCGGCGGTGAAAATCAACGCATCCGCGCCTCCGAGCTCGGCGATATACCCAGCGACGTATTTGACCACGCGGTTGGCGAAGACGTCCAGTGCCAACTGCGACTTTTCGCGTGTCGGTGCAGTCGCTTCCAGCTCGCGCATATCAGGCGACAGATCCGACAGTGCCAACAACCCGGACTCACGATTGAGCTCGTCGATCATCTGCTGAGAATCCCGAATATGTTGCTTTTGCATCAAAAACGCGACCAGCGACGGGTCGATGTCGCCGCTACGGGTACTCATCGTCAAGCCGGCCACCGGCGTGAAGCCCATCGACGTGTCATACGAGCGCCCGTCTTTGATTGCGGTCACCGACGAACCACTGCCTAGATGCATCGAAACTAGCCGCAGACTACTCAATGGCCGGTCTAAAAGCGCCGCGGCACGACCGGCCACATAACGATGACTGGTGCCGTGCGCACCGTACTTACGCGCCCCATATTGTTCATAATACTCGCGTTTGATCGCATACAAGTAGTTCATCGGTGGCATGCTGGTATGAAACGCCGTATCAAAAACCCCAACCTGTGGCACCTGTGGCAGGCGCCGGGCGAATGCCCGCACTGCTGCCGCTTCAGGGGGATTGTGCAATGGCGCAAACTCCGCCAGCGTATCGATCTGCGCCAACTTTGCCGGTGTCAACACCTCTGATTCCGTGAACGCCTCGCCGCCGGCAACGATTCGATGACCGACGCCTTGCAACTCTGCAAGGTCGGTAATAACGCCAGATTCCTTCAACGCGTTCATGACTGCCGCGACCGCAGCGGCAGTCGATGGCATATCTTGTTCGCGGGAAATCACGCGCTTGCCGGCGACATCCATCGTGATGGTTGACTGCCGCATCCCCATGCGGTCGATCAACCCTTTGGCCAGCAATGTTTCTTCCGGCATGGCAAACAGTCGCCACTTCAGCGTCGAACTGCCAGCGTTGATGGCAAGAATTTTAGCCATAGCTCCTCCTAACTGAGATTTGCTTGTGCCCAGGCCTTGACCTTGGCAATGAACTCCCCAAACGCCTGACGGTCGTTGAGATCAGGGAAGGTGCCCAGCAATACTTGCGGTGCTTGAACGGCACCGGCGCCTGGCTTTTGTAGGACCAGGAGCGACTTTTGAGCATCTTGCTTAGCGAAAAATGCCGCAGGCAGATTCAAGAGACCTTGGAAATAGGCCGCCTTGGTCATCCATGCCGTCAGCCCTTTGGCTTCATTGGTTTGGAACACCCCGGCAGGCACGTAAAACAGGCCTAGGCCACCTGGCTTCAACAGCTTCAACCCTTGTTCGATCAACAAGTGATGCGCGTAAGAATGTCCCGACTTGGCCGCGGTGGCAAAACCTTTGGCCCGTTCGTCAAGCGGATAATAACCGACCGGTAGATCCGCAACGACAATGTCGGCATCTTGCACCAGCGTCTGGTCCAGCGCATCTTGATGGTAGAGTTGCACATCAAGTTGCTGCAACGCACTGCTCATGCCGGCAAACGCCAGTAGGGTTTCGTCGTTATCGATCCCGACGCCTTGCACGGTCGTTTTGGTCGCGGCTTGCAACTGATTCATGACGGCAAATAACAAGTTACCGCTACCAGCAGTCGGATCGACCACCAGTAGCTTATCCGGCATCTGCGGATGAAAAGTCGTGGCAATAAAGGTCGCTAAGCTCGCCATTGCGTCTGGCGTCACTTGTTTGTTAGGCTCGATGCCGTCGACTTGCACCGCCTTGACCAACACCAACTGCAAAGCTTGCCGCAATTCTTCTGGCGAATAATCGTGCCAGTTGACCTTAGCATATTCTTTTGCCAAGGCTGCAGTTGCTTTGGCGCCAGGAATGCCATCTTCTTGATGAACCGTTTGATTCATCAGATCTTCACCAGACTCAACCGCCGCATCGAGATAGCTAGTTTTCAACTCTTGATGCAAACGCGCCGTCGTTGCTTCCAAAACGTCGTACAGGCGCTTCAAATCTTCATTTGCCACTCGCGGACCCTCCTTGTTCATATCCTATCAATTTTACTCATCCCGTCACTGACTTTCAACCGCCAGCCAATTTTTGACGCGATTTACTGCAAATCAATGATGATGGCGACAGCAAAAAGGCGTGTGCTTGAAGCCACACACGCCTTCTATTGCGTCTTAACATGCCAAAACAATCTCGTGTCTCACCACTTCCTTAATTTGATTCACGGGCTAGCCACTCTTGATAGTGAACATTCACTGCCGCGCGCTCATGTTTGATGATCTGCAGATACCCGGTACGCCACTGAACCATAGTTTGGTATACCGGCACACTGATGAGCGTGATCGTACCTAAGATCACCAGTGCAAACATCAGTGCGCTGCCGTTTTTGATTCCATTTACTGACCACCACCCCTTCATAACGCCGTCCGCTGGCCATCGTTAACAGATAGCTGATGGTTCTATCATGCTGTTGCCACCGGATAGCCTGCACCCCGATGAGCATGGGCATGTGGCCATTTTGATCGATGTCGATCATTCGCAACATGCCCGGGTCGGCATCACTTTTTTGATAAAACACCAGCCATTGAACTGTCTCCCCATTGGTAAACTTTAGGATGTCAGTGGTGAGTTGTAAAATCGTAGTTTCTTCAGCACTCGTCTGCAGGCTCTCGTCAAACGCAGCGACCGCCTGAAACTCGCCGTCTTGCCAACGCGATTGGGCGGCCAGCCGCAACAACGGTGTCCCTAATCCGATCAGCAGCACCAACAGACCTAACGCCACCAGTGTCTCAATCAGAGTTGTTCCCTGGCGTGAACGTAAATTGTGCGTCATCGCTTGTTACCTCGATCACTGTCCGCGTCAACTTGACCTGCCAACGACGCTCCCCGACAAGTACGATGGTGGCCCCGGTTTGCAACGCAACATTGGCGGCATGCATTGCACTGGCTTCTTCACGCAAAGGCGTCAAGATGACGGCTCCATAACTCGCTACGCCTGCGACCCACGCCACGCCCATAGTAATTACCAGCAACGCGCCGAGGTGTTCTGCAATCAACAAACCTTTCATTCGTCGTGGCGTATCAACTCCCCCCATCCTAACTGACTAGAAAACGTCACCTTCCGCCCGGACGCGCGACGAAACTCATACGTGCGAATTTCGGTGAAGTGAAGACTAGGATGCCAAATGATATCGGTCGTCGGCCCGATGGTCTTCACCTTCAATGATGCCGGCACCATCAACGTCACGATCGCCCTTTTCGCTGGGGAATAGCGGATAAATCTAAACTTCCTTGCCTCCGCGTTCCAAGTCACCTTCACCATCACGTGTTCGATACGTGCCTGTTGCATCAAGTGCCGCCAGTTACGCTCAAACGCCAACAAAAACTGGTTTTCAGCTTCAGTCTGCCACCAAGCGCGACCAAGCTGCAACGTGGTCAGCATTGCCGCCACACTGATCATCAAAGCAACTAACACCTCGATCAAGGTGAACCCGCGCCTTCTCATTTCAACGTAAACTTAGGTGGGTCCGTGCTTGTATCATACTTCAGCTTGTCAGCCTGTTCCTTTTGGCTCTCAGAAATGATGCCAGCACTAGCCAGACTTGCTGCGCTGTTGAAGTCACTGGTCTTTTTTCCCACCTGATCATACGCAACGGCGATCTGCATATTCATGGTCTCCATCGCTGATTGGAGGTTCTGCTGATTAGCGCGCTGGACTTGGCCTCTGATGGTCACCACCAGTGTCATCGTCAACACGATGATGATGCCCAACGCTGCCAAGACTTCGATCAGCGTGAACCCTCGTTTTCGTATTGCCATCACCTCACCTCTCTTTCATCGTCCAATACTCGAATAAAGCGGGCCTAAAATGTCCATATACACCCATACGATCTGCCCGCCAATCAGCAAAAACATCACCGGCTGGACCAGCGTCAAGAGACGTTCAAATCGCTGACTGAGCTGATCAAACAAGCTACGGGAAAACATCGCCACACCGGCTTGAACTAGTGACGCAGGTTGACCGAGCTGGAACAGTTCTGCCGCCGGTGGGTAGATCAGCGGTTGGCGTAAAGCCTTGTTGAGCGACTGACCGGCATCTAACGCCTCGACCACACTTTGGCCAACATGCCGCAACACCGCTTCTGGCATCACCGCCAGCTGGTGGCAATACGCCACCAGCTCTTCACCGGCTGCTAGAAACTGGCTGGCACCGATCATAAATTGATATTGGTAATACCCGATGACCAACTGGCGCAATCCTGGTACATACAGACTCAAGCGATACCGTTGCAACGGCGGCAACCACCTCGCCGCGATCACCACACCAATGCCAACAATCACCAGCACCGCAACGATGCCGATCTGCCAGCGCCAAGACTGCCCCGGCGCCAGCTGCAACGCCGGCAAGACACCTAACCACAACACTAACTGCAATCCCACTAGCAGACCCATCAAGATTGCCGGATACACTAGCAGTTGACGTAGGCGCCGGCGATTTTGCACCTGGAGCTGCAAATATGCACCGGCGTGTTGCAAGCTATCTGCCAACTGACCGTGCACGGCAGAAAGAGCCACTTGATCACTGATCAGCTGATGAAAGCCGGCAATCTTTAAGGCCTTGGCGAAGTCCTCACCAGCATTCATTGTTGCTTGCACACTTTGCCAGACGGTTTTGGCCTTGGGCATGGCGACACTCAAGTAAACCAGACCTTGATCGAGGGTGAAACCAGCGGCCAGCAACTCGGCCAAGAGCTGACAGGCCCGCAGTTGCTCAGCCAATCGCAATCGTCGCATCAGCGCCTCCCTTCAGCAGCAAAAACCTGCAAGTCGAGTTGGGCGTGCACCTGTGGCGTAAACACCAATTGCACAGCAACACTGGCGACCAAAGCGGCGGCCACCAAGGTCTCGGAAACACCCAACGTCTGCAAGCGTAGCGGCACTAAGGCGGCACTTTTGGCGTGCACTGTCGCCAACACGATGTGCCCGCTAACCGCGGCTTCACAGGCGGCTTGTGCTGTCTGCCCGTCACGGATCTCACCGATGATTAATACATCCGGACGGTGCCGCAGTGCCGCTTACAACAGTGCGGCATAATCCATCTCCGCCGCTGGGTTGACTTGCAGTTGCAAGAAGCGTTGATGCAAGATCTCCACCGGGTCTTCGATCGTCATCACCATCAATTCAGGCGGTAGTGCTTCCGCCAGCTGATATAACAAGGTGGTCTTACCACTGCCAGTGGCTCCGCACATCGCCAACAATCCGCGTTGTTGCACCAGCGGTAGCAGGGTGGCGACCGATTTTTGGCTGTAAGCATCCAGTGGTGGGATGCCATAGATCAAACGCGCGACCAGGGTCTCTTGGTGGTTCACATCGCCAACGCTACTCAGCCGCAGGGTCACCGACGGCTTGGCCAGCACCAATGCACCAAGTTGCACCCGCCGGTGTTCCGCCACATTCATGCCCGCCTGATATTTCAGGTAGTTCACCCAACGCTCCGCCACGTCGCTAGGCACTTGGTCCTGTTCAACGACACCTGGCGGCAACCGGAAAAACAATCCGTATTTCGCGCCTCGCGGCAGTAGATACACATCACTGACATGCTGGGCAACGGCCTGCTGCAACCACGCGAACAGATCCTCCATCGCCTCACCTCCTTCACCGAGCGATTTATATCGCTCTCGTCTCATATATTCGTGAAAAAGGGCAAAAAAAATCCTGCGACAAAAATTCAGTCGCAGGATTTGAAAAAACTTATTGCGCCTCTTCTTCATCTGGCCATTCAGCAGAGGTATAAACGTTTTGTACATCATCGTCGTCTTCTAAGGCGTCGATCATGTTTTGCATCGTTTCCAACTTATCAGGAGGAACCGGCACAGTGTTTTGTGGCACCATGGTCAATTCACTGGTGGTAAACTTAAAGCCTTGCGCTTCAAGGGAATCGCGCACCGCCGTGAAGTCCTTCGGGTCGGTGTAGATGGTAAATTCATCATCCGTCGTCTGGAGATCTTCCGCACCAGCTTCCAAGACGGCTTCAAACATCTGATCTTCATCGACATCGAGGTCTTCACGATCGATCACAAACATCCCACGGCGATCGAACATGTACGACACCGCCCCGGCACCGGCCATCGTCCCGCCGTGACGCGTAATCGCGACACGGACAGAGGAACTGGTCCGGTTCTTGTTGTCGGTCAACGCTTCGACCAACACCGCAATGCCGGCCGGGCCGTAACCTTCATAAGTGACTTCGTCGTACTTGGTTGCGTCGCCACCGTCAGCCTTATCTAAAGCACGCTTAACGTTGTCTTTAGGCATGTTCGCCGCACGGGCTTTATCCATGACCAAACGTAGCGATGGGTTGTTCGCGGGGTCAGAACCACCTTGCTTAGCTGCCATGAAAAGTTCACGGGAGATCTTTTGGAAAATTTTTCCGCGCTTAGCATCTTGGGCGTTCTTACGTCCCTGAATGTTATGCCATTTGGAATGTCCTGACATAATTTAAACCCTCTTTTCTGAATTGATATGCACTTCTGAGTTATCTGGACCTAATTGTCGTAGATAATTCATAAACGTTATCAGTGTACCAAAAAAATCACCGACGAACAACGCCACGATGGGATTTTCTGTGCCAGAGCGCCGAAATTACTAACACCAAAACCACCCCGATCAATGCCGCAATCGTATCTAGTGCCACGTCGTCGAAGGTCGGCTGGCGATCTCCCGTCAGCATCTGATGAAATTCATCTAACGCTGCTAAGCCGCAGGTCGACAACACGGTCAACAGTGCCCGTAACCATGTCGGCTTGACATACGCGCGCAAACCTAAACTCCCAAACACCCCGATGAGGAAATAAGTCGTCACATGCGCTGCCTTGCGCATGAAAAACTCCACGAAAGCATAATAGCCGCTGGTCGCTACACTGACCGGTTCGCCAGCATATTGAAAATGAATCTTGCTTAACAGGTGCAATCCAGGCTGGTTAGGGAAATACCGTTGTAAAAAAGGAATGCTGGTTTGCTCTCTATAGGTCATGCTTGAGCTCACAAACAACGTCAAGATGACGAGCAACGCCAACAAAAGCCATTTATTCTGGCGAATTATTTTGACCATTATCCCCCATCCTTTCAAGCTATCAGCATACCACAAGCTTCTCACACTTTCACGAAAAGCCATACGCCCACTGTCCGGCAGCGTAAGTCCTCTTTGGGATGTCTTTTGGATGGTGGTATAGGTCGGGTTTGGTGGGTGCCGGCCCTTGAGATGGCTGGAACGGTGCGAGGCGCTCAGGAGCCATCTCGGGCCTCCACCCACCAAACCCTGACGTTAGCGTCCGTCATCCCCAGAAGTGGCAATTTCTATGAGAGTAGAAATGGCTTAGTGGTGACTAACGAGTTAACCCGATTGGCCATGACATCAAGCTATCCAGATACGCAGACTCCTAGGGTATGGGCGAAAGTGACGGAAGCAGGTCAATCTGACGTGGTGAGATTACTGTTAGCGACTTGTCGCTTACAGCAAGGCGCAGGTGAAGATCCACTTGGCCGAAACGGCCAAGTTAGCTTGCCGAGCACCCTCTCCACGAAAGATTGAAACCTGCTGGAGTCGCTTTCGCCCACAACCGTCAGCTTATTAGTCTACTACCAACGACCCACTTACGCTGCCGGACAGCTTCGACATTATTTTCAACAGCAAAAAAGCACCTCGGCGTTAAAGTCGAGATGCTTAGAATTGATGTTATTCAACAGTGACAGACTTGGCAAGGTTGCGCGGC
The DNA here is from genome assembly GCF_054784775.1 of Lacticaseibacillus boliensis. NCBI lineage: Bacteria > Bacillati > Bacillota > Bacilli > Lactobacillales > Lactobacillaceae > Lacticaseibacillus > Lacticaseibacillus boliensis. The sequence goes on along the minus strand of NZ_BAAIHN010000003.1, from coordinate 102,129 downwards.
TTGTCGACATCGTAACCGCGATCGAAACTAGTGTAGTAGGCCAACAGTTGCCCTGGGATGATTGTCAACAATGGTGACAATAGCGGGTCAACATCAGCCACGACAAGTTCATCGTCTGGCTTTGCCTGGCTCTGGCTGGCGATGTGGAGCACCTTGCCGCCGCGAGCGGCGACTTCATCCGCGTTGCTGCGAGTGTGGTCGGCGGTCACGGGATCGGTGATAAACGCCACGACCGGCGTGCTGTCTTCGATCAAGGCGATTGTGCCATGCTTCAACTCACCGGCAGCAAAGCCTTCAGCTTGAACATACGAGATTTCCTTGAGCTTCAGTGCCGCTTCCAAGCTGACGAAGTAATCGGTACCGCGACCAATGAAGAAGGCGTTGCGGGTCGTGGCAAACATTGACGTGGCGAGATCATGCAACCGATCTTTTTGATCGATCAGCGCTTGTTGACCGGTAGCGGCCAGACCAAGCTGATGGGCGACGTCGAAGGTTTCAGCAGCTGGTAGTGCCAGCTTGCGGCCAAGCGCCGTGGCAACCAAGGCCTCCACCCCGATCTGGGCGGTATAAGCCTTAGTTGATGCCACCGCGATTTCAGGGCCGGCAAACAGCTCCAAGGCGAAGTCAGATTCCCGAGCCAGGGTTGACGACCCAACGTTAGTGATTGTGATTGTCGGATAGCCAAGCTTCTTGACTTTCACTAATACCTGCCGACTGTCGGCGGTTTCCCCACTTTGACTCAAGAAAACAAACACAGGGTGCTTGGACAACAGGGGCATGTGATAGCCAAACTCGCTGGCCAACGCAACTTCAGTCGGCAATCCTGCTAGTTGTTCGAACAGCGGTTTGCCGACTAATCCGGCATGGTAAGACGTGCCCGCGGCAACGATATACAGACGATCCGCCTGTTGCAAGGTCGTCAATAAGTTGGCATCGATCTGAACGTGACCTTGGCCGTCGGTGTATTTTTGAACCAAGCGGCGCATCACGACCGGCTGTTCGTTGACTTCTTTGAGCATGTAAAACGGATAAGGACCTTTGCCCATGTCTGCGTCATCGATCTTGACGGTGAACGCATCGCGGCTGATCGCCACACCAGCCAGCGTCTCGATGGCAATTGCATCTTTGGTCAAAGTAACGATTTCTTCGTCTTTGAGTTCGACGAACTGATCAGTTTGATTGATCATCGCCAAGGCATCAGAAGCCACCACGTTAAAGCCGTCACCACGGCCAATCAATAGTGGACTCTTGTTTTTAGCGACATACAAAGCATCAGGATGGTCACGATCGACAAGGGAAAAGGCGTAGGAACCTTCAACCAAACGCAACGTCTTGCGCAATGCTTCCTTGGCAGTCAGCCCGTCTTCACGCGCAAACAACGCGATCAGTTGCACAACGACTTCGGTGTCGGTGCCAGAGTGCATCTCGACGTCACTCAAATATTGTTGCCGGAGGGCTTGGGCATTGGTGATGACACCATTGTGCACAAGATAGAACCGGCCATCGTTGGAAACATGTGGATGCGCGTTGGCAACAGTTGGCGCACCGTTAGTTGCCCAGCGCGTATGCCCGATTCCAATCGTACCTTGCACTTCGGGGCCAATAGCGTCTTTTAACGCCTGAATGCGACCGACACGTTTTACCAGATAGTCATGGCCATTTTGGTCATTGACATAGATCCCCGCTGAATCATAGCCGCGATATTCAAGCCTGTCTAGGCCTTCTAACAAGACCTGCGTTGTGTCTTCTTTACCGATAACGCCAACAATTCCACACATAGTTCAACATCCCTCATCTTCCCCTATTTCAAAAATTGGAATAGGTCATTTTTCAATATTGGTTAACTTGATGATGTGACTAACTATACTGCCACAAGGCACTTATGTCAATAGTTTATGAAATTGGTATAGGAATTCTTTATAAAATTGGTATAGGCTATTTTTGGCTAAACCGCTTACAATCGCGGTACGAAAAAAGGACCGGCTTGCGCCGATCCTGATTCCGGGATTATTCACCCATTTGTTGTTCCACCACAGCCACGATCTCATCCACATAGTCGTTGACCAATTCTTGGGTCTTGGCTTCGGCCATCACCCGCAGCAGAGCTTCCGTCCCGCTAGGTCGCACGAGCACGCGCCCGTCGCCGCTCATCTTGGCTTCGACAGTAGCAATCGCGTCTTTGATTTCAGGATATTGTTCCCAGTTGTTCTTGTCTTTTACCTTAACGTTGACCAATTTTTGTGGATATGTCGTCACCGGCGAAGCCAGTTCAGAAAGTGTCTTGCCGGTTTTCTTCATGACGTGCAACAGCTGGATGCCTGTCAACATCCCATCTCCAGTGTTGTGGTAATCGGACAAAATCACATGGCCACTTTGTTCCCCACCAATATTGTAGTTATGTGCGCGCATCTCTTCTGAGACATGACGATCACCGACAGCGGTTTGCACAGAGCGCATCCCGTTAGCTTCCAGCGCCTTGTACATCCCAAGATTAGACATCACCGTCGTCACAACAGTATCTTGTTTGAGCCGGCCTTGGCTCTTCATGTAGCTACCTAAGATGAACATGATCTTATCACCGTCGACAATTTGACCTTTTTCGTCCACGGCAATACACCGATCACCATCACCGTCAAATGCCAACCCTACTTGCGCACCTTGAGCAACCACAAACTTCGCGAGTGCTTCAGGATGCGTCGAACCAACACCTTTGTTGATGTTGATGCCATCGGGCTTGGTCGCCATCGTGTCGAACTGGGTGTCCAGGTCAGCAAACAGCCGTGATACCAGACCGCTTGTAGCACCGTTGGCAGCGTCAAGGCAGACATGGATGCCAGTCAGGTCTTCAGACAAAGTCTGTTCGAGAAACTGCGTGTACTTCAAGGCCCCTTCTGGATAATCAGCGACACTGCCAAGTCCCTCAGCGGCAGGCCGTGGCAGCGTGTCTTCTGGCGCATCCAGCAAGGCTTCGATCTCTTCTTCAGTCTCATCAGAAAGTTTGAACCCGTCTGGGCCGAAGAACTTGATACCGTTGTCTTCTGCAGGATTATGCGAAGCCGAGATCTGAATCCCAGCACTGGCGCTTTGCACCCGAATCAGATATGCCACGGCCGGCGTGGTGATCACACCTAAATTCAGCACCTCGATGCCCACAGACAACAGGCCTGCCGTCAATGCAGAAGCCAACATTTCGCCACTGGCACGAGTGTCTCTTGCCACCAAAACCTTGGGCTTTTTACTCGTGTCTTGGTTGTGTTGCGTCAGCACATACCCGCCGCAACGTCCTAGGCGAAAAGCAAGCTCCGGGCTCAACTCTTGGTTAGCGATCCCGCGAACACCATCGGTCCCAAAATACTTCGTCATCGTTAAATTCCTCATTTCCTTTTAGTCATTATTGCTGCTGGCGTTACTATTGCTCGATGCATCGCTAGCGGAACTGGCACTACTGCTACTCTTACTACTAGACTTGTCGCTACTTGCACGACTACTACTCGAAGTTGATGAAACGCTTGTGGCGCCAGAAGTTTCCGTCGTGACCTTGTAATCAACGCTGATCGTCGCGGGCGAGACACTGGTCAGGTTAGGGAAAAGCTTCGCCAACGATAATGTCTGTGATTGATCTTTCGTCACCGAGCTGATGTCGACTGGCACGCTGAGCGTATCAATCGCATCAACGGCAGAACGTGCGCCATAGATACGCACCGCATTGGTTTTCGTCGAGACACTGACGGTTTTACCTGCCGGAGCCGTACCTGTCGGGGTCACCTTCAGCGAGACTTGCTTGCTGGGAATGCTGATCGGCAAGGTCACGTGCACCGTTTCCGGTGAAACGACAACGTTAACAGTATTACCATCTTCGTCGAGCGCTTGCAAGATGACTTCTTGACTAACGTCAGATTTCGTGTTGCGCTTCAAGACCACATTGGCAACCACTTGATAAACCCGATCGACTTCACTTCGAGCACCGGTAATCTCAGCAGTTTCACTGTTGAGCTTCTCGGTACCAACAGAATAGCCAGGCGCGAGGCTGTCATGATTATATTTGACTTGGATCGGTAGGCGCCGTGTCTTACGCCTTTGGATGTTGACCGTGACCGTTGCCGGCTTGATCTTATACGTCAGCTCTTTATTGATGCCACTTTCGGTCAACTTGACGGTATGTTTACCGACGCCAAGCTGGTCGAGGTCCGCGATGACCCGGAAGTTTTGGGTATTAGCAGTCACTGTCACCAGACTCGCAGCCCCTTCGATCGTCACATCGACTTTTTCAGGATAGCCGGTGACGAAATACTTATCCGAATCGACATTGAGTTGCAAGGGCACATTCATCGTCCGTTTGGCCGTGGCAGTGATGGCATTGTCTGTTTTGGGATTTTGGCGCGTGTTGTTGATGTTTTCGACGTTCACGTAGGCAAATAACCCGATAGCCAACAGCAAGGCCAACAGGCGATAAGCCCACTTGCTCTCCCAAAAATCATTGAACTTCATCGCTTCGCCCCCTTTTTATTCAGCAGGCGAGACACCCATGCTACCACCGGATTCTGCGGATGGGCTTCTTCGGTTGGCACCAGCTGGGCTGTCAACAACTTCAGATAGTCATCACGCGACAGGTCGCGGATCAGATGGTTGTTGTTGGTGACCGTCACACCGCCAGTTTCTTCGGAGATGACGATTGTCAGGGCATCGGTCACTTCACTGATACCCACCGCCGCGCGATGGCGAGTGCCCAGCTCCTTGGGAATGGCGCTGGATTCAGAAAGCGGCAAATAGGCCGCCGCCACCGCGATCCGATTATCTCGGATGATGACAGCACCGTCATGCAGTGGTGTGTTGGGAATGAAGATGTTGATCAACAACTCCCCAGAAATATCAGCATCGATCGGAATCCCCGTTTCGATGTAGTCTTCCAAACCGGTGTTTTGTTGAATCGTGATCAACGCCCCGATCCGTCGCTTACTCATATATTGAATGGCCTTATCGAGTTGGTTGACCATCCGTTGTTCTTCTTCGTGTTGATTTTGGTGGGTCCACGACACCACCGAGCCACGTCCGATATGTTCGAGGCCACGCCGAATCTCAGGTTGGAAGATGATGACTAACGCTGGCACCGACCAAGTGATAACCATGTCGGTAACGTAGCCGACCGTTTTGAGTTGCAGGTACCACGACACGATCTTGATGATCGCAATCACAAATACGCCTTTGAGCAGTTGTACCGCTTTGGTACCGCGAATCAACATGATCAGACGATATAGTGCATACCATACGACAGCCACATCGATGACGTTAGCCACCGTCGACCACGTCAACAGATGTGCGAAAAATGTCTGCATGACACGTCCTCCCCAGTTCAGTTTTACGACCCATTATACCACGATTGCGATGCACACGAAGGCACGAGTATTCGCACTGTTATGGTACAAAAAAAGTTCTGTATTAACGGCTGTTTTTCGTAAGCGCAACCACCTTCAGTACGTATCCGTGATTAACGTCACAAACTCGTTGAAAGTAGCGGCCTTTGCCAATTAGGATACCGGTTGCCATCACAACACAGATGTCCTGTTACGGCGCGTTTTCATGCTATTTACAAGTCGGTTATTGACGTTTAGGATAACGTTAAAATTCCAATTAGGAGCTGAGCAAATGTCCCAATCAATCACTGTCATGCGTCCCGAAATCCAAGTCACTGCCGCCATTAACGAATTGACCGCCACCGCCCAAACGGCGTTTACAGCCTATCAGCAATTCGACCAAGCCCAAGTCGATGCCGTCTGCGAAGCCGTCGTCACCGCTGCACTCAAGCACGCCAAAGCCCTCGCCTTCTTGGCCTGGAAAGAAACCGGCCGCGGCAAAGCCGAAGACAAGGCGATCAAAAACATCTACGCCAGCCAATACATCTGGCAATCGATGAAAGATCAACGCACCGTCGGCTTGATCCATGAAGACCGCGCGAACCACTTGAAGAAATACGCTGAACCTTTAGGCATTCTTGCCGGCGTCACGCCGGTCACCAACCCCACCTCAACGGTTATTTTTAAAGCGCTGATGGCGTTGAAGACCCGCAACGCCATCATCTTCGGCTTGCATCCGCAAGCGCAACAATGTGGCGCCGCCACCTGCAAAGTCTTGGCTGATGCCGCGACTGCCGCCGGGGCCCCTGCAGGTCTGATCCAATACATTCACCAACCAAGCATCGAAGCCACTGACGCTTTGATGAACCATCCAGACGTCGCCTTAGTACTCGCCACCGGCGGTCCCGGTATGGTCAAGGCGGCCTACTCCACTGGCAAACCCGCACTGGGCGTCGGCCCCGGCAACGCGCCGGCTTATATTGAAGCCACCGCTGATGTCGAAGCCGCAGTTGAAGATATCATGCTCAGCAAATCGTTTGATAACTCGATGATCTGCGCGTCTGAAAACAGTGTCGTGATCGATCGCGCGATCTATCAGGCCGTCCGTGATCGCTTCGAGCGCCACGGCGCCTACTTCGTACCTGATGAAGACGTGGCCAAACTAGCCGAGACTGTCATCGACCCGAAGCGCCACACCGTCGCCGGCCCGATCGCCGGGCAATCTGCGCAACACATCGCCAAGCTGGCGGGCATCAAGGTGCCCAAAAACACACAACTGTTGATCGCCAAGCTCGACGGCATCGGCCCGAACTTCTTGCTCAGCGGCGAGAAACTCTGCCCTGTGTTATCGCTGTACGTCGCCAACGACCATACCAGTGCTTTTGCACTTTGCCGTGCGCTGCTCGACTACGGCGGCTTAGGTCACACGGCAGCCATCCACACCCAAGACGACGCCGTGGCAGATGCCTTCGGGGCCGCGATGCCGGCCTGCCGGATCCTCGTCAACACACCTGCCAGCCTCGGTGGCATCGGTGGCTTGTTCAACAAGCTCGCCCCGTCTTTGACCCTGGGCACAGGTTCTTACGGGAAGAACTCGATCTCCCACAACCTCACCGCGATGGATCTACTTAACATCAAAGTGGTCGCTGAAGCCACCCGGCATCCCAACGACTTGATTGGTGAACTCCGCGACCTGATCCACGCTCAGCAATAAGCCTTTCGATGCTTAAAGAGATAACGTCAACCATCTGCAACAGCCCGCTTTGGACTGCACAGATTGCTGGCGTTATCTCTTTTTCGTTCACCCTTATGGCGCCCACGAGCACCCCTCATTTACCGGAAAAAGGTTTTGAATGAAAGTGGTTTCTCGAAGGGGCAAAGCGTTAAACTATGGATGGGAAGGATTACAGAAAGGATCGTGATATTGTGAAATTAACCGCTGATCAGCGCGCCCAGATCGCCCAGGCGACCCCGGCGCAGGTCCTGAAGCAACTCAAAACCAGCAAAGCCGGGCTTTCAGATCATGAAGCCGCCGCGAGACTGACCGAATATGGTCCCAACACCATCACCGCTGCCAAGGGAGAATCGCAGTGGCGGGTATTTGGTAAGAATTTCATCAGTCTGATGGCGATATTACTGTGGATTTCCGGCTTCGTCGCCATTTTCTCTGGTACGGTCGAACTAGGCATCGCGATCTGGCTGGTCAATGTGATCAATGGCTGCTTCTCCTTCTGGCAAGAACACCAGGCAAAAAAAGCGACCGATGCCTTAATGGCGATGCTGCCAACTTACACGCAGGTATACCGCAACGGCAAGCGCCAGCAAGTCAACGCCGACGCGTTGGTTCCCGGTGACGTCTTCGCGTTGCAAGCCGGCAATGCCATTCCCGTCGATGCTCGGCTGATCGAAGCCGCCAGCGTCCAAGTCGACCAAAGCGCTTTGACCGGCGAGTCGGTTCCAGAATCCAAAACGGTTAAATTCACCCCTGGCGAAGGCGAGTTTGCCGAATCCAACCTCGTGTATGCCGGCACCACCGTGGGCGCCGGCACGGCCTTGGCGGTTTGTTACGCCACCGGCATGAACACCGAGTTTGGTAAGATCGCCAAGCTGACTCAACAACAAACCAAGGCGCAAAGCCCGCTACAAAAAGAGCTCGACCGCCTTACTAAACAGATCTCGTTGATCGCCATCGGCATCGGGGTCGCCTTTTTCATCGCGGCGATTTTCTTCGTCCATTATCCACCGGCCAAATCCTTCATCTTCGCTTTAGGGATGATTGTCGCGTTCATCCCCGAAGGCCTGCTGCCAACGGTAACGTTGTCGTTGGCCAACGGCGTGCAGCGCATGGCCAAAAAACACGCGCTGGTCAAAGACCTGAACTCGGTGGAAACACTGGGTGAAACCACCGTCATCTGTTCGGATAAAACCGGGACGCTGACGCAAAACCAGATGACGGTCAACCACATCTGGACGCTGGCCAACACCTTCGACGTCACCGGCCAAGGCTATGTCAACAACGGCCGCATCGAATGTCACAACAAGCCGGCAGACCTCGCGACCCAGCCCGATTTAAATACGCTGATCAAGATCGCGGCGCTAAACAACGACACGCGCATCCAACCCGACCCAGAGGCCGGCAAGCCTAAACTGCTGGGCACCCCGACTGAAGCGGCGCTGGTGATTATGGCGCAAAAAGCCGGCGTCGATCCCAACCAGCTCGAACAAGCCACCCCGCGGCTGAAGACTTTTCCTTTTGATTCAGAACGCAAGCGGATGTGCACGCTCCACCAACATAACCCCGAGACGATCAGCGCCTGTGTCAAAGGCTCCTTGTCCGACCTGTTGCCGCAGTGTGACCGGATCCAGGTCAACGGCGAGATCCGTGCCCTCACCCAAGAAGATATCGACCAGATCAACGCCGCCAATCGCGACTACGCCTCAAGCGGCCTGCGCAGCCTCGCGATCGCTTACCGGCTACTGCCGCAAGAAGCCGATCCGCAAGCGCAGCTCGACGCGTTGACGATCGCCAACACCGAAGTTTCGCTCGTGTTTGTGGGACTGGCGATCATGTCCGACCCGCCGCGGCCTGAAATTTACGACGCCGTGCAAAAATGCCACAACGCCAACATCAAGATCATCATGGTGACCGGCGACTCGACCATCACCGCTAAGTCCATCGCCGTCAAGATCGGGCTGACCAGCGATAAAGCGCGCGTCGTCACCGGTACGGAACTCGACGCCATGAACGAAGCCCAGCTGCAAGACGCGCTGCGCGGCGAGATTATTTTTGCCAGAGTCGCGCCAGAGCAAAAATACAAGATCGTCTCGACCCTGCAGAAAAACGGTGAGATCGTCGCGTCTACCGGCGACGGCGTCAACGACGCGCCGGCGTTGAAGAAAGCCGACATCGGCGTCGCGATGGGTGTCACCGGCACCGACGTCGCCAAAGACGCTGCGGATATGATCTTGACCGACGACAACTTCGCATCAATCGTCGCCGCCATCGAAGAAGGCCGCACCGTGTACGCAAACTTGCGGAAGTTTTTGACCTACATCCTGACCTCCAACGTGCCCGAGGCGATCCCAAGCGTCTTGTTCCTGTTGTCACGCGGCCTCATTCCGCTGCCTATGACCGTCATGCAGATCCTCACCGTCGATCTGGGCACCGACATGTTGCCGGCGCTGGGGCTCGGGGCCGAGCGCGCAGAACCTGGCGTCATGCAACAGCCGCCGCGCAAGCGCAACGCGCACCTGCTCAACCGTGCCGTCACGATCAAGGCGTTTGCCTGGTACGGCCTGCTCGCCAGTCTGATCTCGACCGGCGCATACTTTTTCGTCAACTGGCAACACGGCTGGCCACACGTCGCGCTGCTTGCTAGCGGCACCGGCTATGCCCGCGCCACCACCATGGTGCTCGGCGCGATCGTGTTCTTCCAGATCGCCAACGCGCTGAACTGCCGGACGCAAACCATCTCCGTTTTCAAGGCGGGCCTCTTTTCAAACCGGCGTATCTGGTATGGCATCGTCTTTGAAATCTTGCTGTTGGTGCTACTGACGACGGTGCCGCTGTTCCAAGGGCTGTTCAACACCACGACGCTTAAAGCAACCGACTGGCTCTTACTTGCCGCCATTCCGATCCCGGTATTCTTGATCGAAGAAGCACGCAAGACGTTCCTGCGCTGGCGGGCATAACATCAAAAAGCTCGATGTCCCTTGAATTCAGGGCACATCGAGCTTTTTTGTAGGTTAACTCAGGCGCGGCGCTGCTTGGCCTCACTGCCGGCACGCTTCTCCCGCCACAAGGCGATCAACACCGCAAACAGTTCGCCAAAATGATCTGCAGAAGCATTCGGCTCCCAGTGAAACACCGGGACCCCTGCCGGCAACTCCAGCGGTAGTGCCGCGCTTTGGATGACCAGATCAGCATCGAGCATTTGATCGGCGCTTGGTAACAACTCCACGAATGCCTGTTGGCGAAGCATCGCGATCAAATCAACATACTCCAGCGACGTCTGTTCCAACACCAACGCCACGCGCAGTGTCCGCTGGGGATGAAACAACGCGCGTAGTTGATAAAGGTTGCGATAATAGTTGTGTGTCAATACATCGATCCAGTCGATGTATCCTTCGAGATGCTTCGACAACACGACTTGCGTCAGCGTCTGGCGCACCATCCGCTCATAATGCGGGTCGTCGCCTTGCAGTTGCAGGCCGTGGTTGAAGGTGTACGCAACGAGCTGGTTGAAGTCTTCGCCAAGTGTCAAAACGCTGCAGGTCACCGCCAACAGGTTAACCATCAACAACTGCCTGTCGTCATCACTGAGCGTCGGCGACCATGCCGGAAAGATCTGCACGAAATTCGTCACCAACCGATAAACCGCCGGTGCATACCGGCGATAACGATCGATGGTCGCCGTCATCGCTTCGTCATTAGCAACCAGATAAACCGGTGCAAAATTCATCAAGAAAAAGCCAAACTCGGTTTCACCCATCAGCTGCTGACGCGTCATCGGTGGCAACACGAAATCTTTGAAGCGCCCACGACCCAGCGCCAAATCGAGATTAGGCAGCGGGTAGTCGATCACATTGTCTTCGTGACGGAAGTTCAACAAGTGGCCGTCTTTGATCCGCCAAGTCGCCACCGCCAAGTAATACATCGACAGCTCACGAGCGACCGGATTGCTCGGTTGGCAGTCCAACGCGGTGTACAGCGTATCAACTAACCGCCCGGCACTGTCATGATCCAATTGCGTAAACGGCCAAGCCGTGCCACCAGTGGCGTGCCAAAACATCGTCATTACAAACAGCCGCAGATGCCGCTCTTCGCCGGCAAACGACAGCGCTTCTGGTTGCATCTGCACGCCGAAGGTCGCCGCCATCTCCCGCATCGGCCGCAGGTGGCGCATCATCGTCATACGGGAAACTTTTTCCGTGGCAACGAACTCATCAAAGCGCTCATAGTTGCCATTCAAGGCCGCTTGTAAGTAATGATACACCGCCGTTTGCTCGATCATATGCAACCGCAGATCAGCTTCTGGCACGCTGAACAAAACCGAGAGTTCCGCGTGTGGGTCCCCGACGATGGTTTGTAAGACAACTAATAAGTCATTGTAGATATTGTAGATACTGCCGTAATTTCGTCCCGTCGCACTCGCAATTTGGCGCAAATTCACCTCTGTGACGAGTGGTTCACCGTTCTGCCTGGCACTCAGCCGTTCGCTAACCGATGACTGAGAGCGCCGAAGCTGGCGAATCGTCTTATAAAGGTTCAAGCGGTCCATCGCCGAGGCAGAAAGAAAGAGGTCACCGTGTTGCTTCTGCATCAATGCCATTCTCCCCATACCTTTCTATAATGATCTTCCCTTTAATTATAGATTGATGAAAAGCTGATATAAGTCATGATATATAAAAATATTTTGTCAGACGTGTTTACAAAATGCGTAAATTCGCCCACACCACCAAACCAATCAATCGTCAGACGGTCGGACTTCAACCCGCTAATTCCCTAAAAAACCGGCAACAACGCGGGAAAACCCGTATCATTGCCGGCTTCTGCTGTCGCCCAAAACGGCTACTTTCACAAAAAGTCGTAACTGTGGTCCGAAAAACCTTTGTATCCTGTTCGAGGCCGTTTTCATAACGCCCAAACAGCCACTGTCGGTACATATATGGCATGTCGCTTTGAGTCATCGAGGTAGATATAGGCCATATTGCAAATAGGTCCCTGAAAAAGTACATCACCATTGCTGATTACATCCCTATTTCTGAATATCCAGTCAAACATTGCTTGCAAACTCATTTCATTACAGCCTGAATTGTGATATTCTCAGTGTTTTCACGCATTGAATCGGCTTTATCGATGTCGCAATGACGCCAACGCGCAAGATTTTGTTCTTTGGTCTTCAGGCCATGACAACCCAAAAGCTCTACCATATTTATCTATACCTAACAGTATTCTTACGCTCGGTCATCAAACGTGTGTACCTATTCCTAAGCAATGTATTAATATCATATCTGATGTAATGCAGAATATTTTTAGTAATATAGTTCGAAATAATTTGCGAAAACTCATGATGATAACTAAAATGAATGTAACAGTTCCTCTCGATAGTAACGATAGCTCGGGTTTCCAAGTTATGAAATAAATTGAAGACATTAAACCGGCGTCGACTGAAAGTTTGTCTATTAGTTAATCATATTATCACAACATGTGAAAACGATAATCATGCCGCAATTTGGCCGTAATAACCTTTGAAACAATCTGCAACAACGTCCAAACCCTGATCGACGTAAAAAGCTGTGGGGTTTAGGGGGAACAATCATGCGAAAATGGGCGAAATTTGGAATTGCTTTGGCGTCTGCACTGAGTATTGGAATATCGGTTGCTGTTGTGCAGTCATTTGCTGAACCACAACAAGTGCAGGCCGCAAAAACGAAGTACACAAAAAAGAATGTCAAAAAGCTAAAGCTGGGAATGACTAAAAAGAAAGTCAAAAAAATGATTGGGGCACCTCAGACAAAAACCAAAACGTTGTGGACTTATATGCCAACTGACATGAAAGTATCATCAGGTGTGGTAGAGTTTAAAAAAGGCAAAGTTTCAGGCGGCACAGTAGGAACTTTGGCCAAGCAATCCAGCAAGAAGAAGTCTGCAGCCAGTGCACAGAAACTGGCACCGATTAACACAGCTATCGCAAAATCCTTAAAACAAGACCAGGGCTTTGCTGCCGGCACCCTTGATGCAAATGGGAAGCCAACTACAAATGGCACTCCAAATGCTTCATTCGATTGGTCAACGTATGTAATCAGCATCAAAGTTTCAAAAAGCGGTAGTGATTACAAGGTTCAAGGGCAAGTCGGTGCAAAAGTAAATGCACTAACCGATGATAGTAAGAAAGGCCTTGCACTTCACATTCAAAACCTCGCACTTGCAACGTTATCGGAACTCAACAAAGCTAGTGACGAAGCACTCACCAATGGCCTGTTCACGGATGTTAAATCTGGAAAGCTTGCCGTTGTACAATCACATTTGACCGACTATAAAGAGTTCCGAGTTTATTAAACTCTAGCCCCTAATTTGGGGCTTTTATTTCACAACTAAATCGAACGTATGTTTTATAAAATATCAATAATCACTGCCAAAGTTGACTATTTGGGAGGTAACAAACTTTGAGAAAATGGAAACCAGTACCCCGTCACGCCGGGCTATTCAGCTACGAAACAAAAAAGTACCCGCTATGGGGTGCGCCGCGGATTTAAAGATAGTCAAGGATTAAGGGACGAATTTACAAAGTCGGGATTTAAAAGCTGGTATGATGCGAATCAAGTCTTAAAGGAGTTCGAGGATTCTCTCGCCAAGCGAGCACTAGATCCCTTGTCTGGCCGCAAGGTTAAACTTGGCGATTACTTCGACATGATGAGCGCTCGCAAACTAAAATATGAAGCTTGGCGACCAGTAACCTATAAAACTCAGATTAGCATTTTTAATCACCACATCAGGCCAGTTTTTGGAGCTCGCCGCATGGCTGAAATTACCCGGTCAGAATGTCAAGCATTTTTGGATAGCCTAGGTGATTGCAAGCATCTCAGATTCACCACGATTCGATCTGTTCACCGTGTCATGATGACGCGCCTTAACTCAGCTGAGATCGAAGATGTCATCACGAAGAATCGCCTTGGCCGGATGGAATACGGGAAGGAACCAAAGCCGGTTGACATCTCCCCTGCTCAGCTTGAAGAGTGGTTCACAGCGGCAAGTAAGGTGTTTAATCGGTACGATTACGCAATGATCAACATTGCCAGTATTGGATTGCGTCGTGGTGAAGTCTTGGGGCTTAGGACAACTTCAATCAATTTCCAACAAAACGAAGTTATCGGCGATGAGATTGCATCACTCAAGATAGATCTACAGCGGACTGAGGATTACAAAAATGGAGGACCGCTAAAGAATGATTCATCTTATCGCACACTCTGGGTTGAAGGAGATCTAGTCGAGCATCTACATCGCGCTATCCTTACAAGCAACAATCGGCGCATGATAAACAACATCGTTGTCTGCTCCAAAACCAAAGCTAAGCCATGGCTATGGATGAACACTGTTGGTCGTGGGGTCTCAGCACAATATCTTAAAGATAAGATGGATCTGGTTAACAAAACAACAGGACTGTATTTTCGTCCTCACATGCTACGCCATTATTTTGCAACTCGAACGATCAACACTAATGCCTCAGATATCGAGGTTATGCGCTACCTTGGACACAAGAATCTGCAAATGACTGCCGACTATACTCGCCCCTAGCTTGAGCGTCTTCAATGGGTTCAACGAAGCCAAAAATTCATGACCAGGCGGTACGAAAAAATGTACCAACTATTGAATGACAACAACAGATACTAACTAGCAATCTAAAAAGCCCCCAACCACGGCAATCTCTGCCAGTGGTTGGGGGCTGTTATCATTTGAAACGGCTACTGCCGGTACATCTTAAATTCGAGGAACAAATCGTTGTACATCCCCACCACGTCAGGGTCGAGATCTTTGTACACTTCAGAGCGCTTGATGACGGCTTCGCTTGGATAAAACTGCTTGTCGTCTCGCACCGACTTCGGCAACAGCTTCAGCGCCGCTTCGTTCGGGGTCGAGTAACCGACGTATTCCGCGTTTTGCGCGGCGTTTTTCGGTTCGTTGATGAAATTCAAAAACGCGTAGATCGCCTTGAAATGCTTGGCAGTCTTTGGAATCACGATGTTGTCGAACCAAAGATTAGACCCTTCTGAAGGCACCACATAGTGCAAATGCGAATTGTTTGCCATCATATCCGCGGCTTCGCCAGACCAATCGACAGCGATGGCGGCTTCGTTGTCTGCCATGTACATCTTGATCTCATCGGCCACCACCGCTTTGACGTTCGGGGCGAGCTCATCGAGCTTGCCTTTGGCGGCTTGCAGCGTTGGCGCGTCAGTGGTGTTCATCGACTTGCCCAAGGAAACCAGCGAGAAGCCGAGGATATCCCGGGCGGAATCGACCAACATGATGTTGTCTTTATACTGCGGGCGCCAGAGGTCATCCCAGTGCTGGATCTCACCTTTTTTGACAAACTTGTCGTTGTAGATGATCCCCAAGGTACCCCAGAAATATGGCAGGGAATATTTGTTGCCGGGATCAAAGGTGCGGTTCATCACGTCAGGGCTCATGTTGTCGAGTACGTGCAGCTTGGATTTATCCAGCGGAATCAACATGTGGGCCTTTTTCATCTTCTCGATCATATATTCGGAAGGCACCGTCAAGTCATACGACGTTCCGCCTTGCTGGATCTTGGTGAACATCGCTTCGTTGGAGTCGAAGGTTTCGTAGTTCACATGGTAGCCGGTTTCCTTCTCGAATTTCTTGATCAACGCCGGGTCGATATAATCCCCCCAGTTGTACAGGTTCAAGGTGTTGTCGCCGGTGGCCCCTTGCGATTTTTGCAAGTGCGTCGATAACATGGCCAACCCCAGCACGACGGCGAGGATAGCAACGGCGAGGCTAATGAGCTTCTTCATTGAACTGCGCCTCCTTCTTGGCTTTGTGCACGGCTTGGCGACGCACGGAACCTTGTTGAATGAAGTAATACCCCACCACTAGCAGCAAGGCAAACAAGAACATGACGCCAGACAAGGCGTTGATCTCCAGGCTGATGCCTTGGCGCGCGCGGGCGTAGATCTCGACGGCCAGCGTCGAAAACCCGTTACCGGTGACGAAGAAGGTCACGGCAAAATCATCGAGCGAATAGGTGAACGCCATGAAGAACCCGGAAAAAATCCCTGGGGCGATGAACGGCATGATGACCCGGCTGAGCACCTGGGCGTTGCTGCTGCCCAGGTCGCGGGCGGCATCGAGCATCGATTGGCGCATTTCTTGGAGTTTTGGTAACACCATCAACACCACGATCGGAATCGAAAAGGCAATGTGCGCCAGCAAAACCGAGCCAAAGCCTAACGGTAGCTTCAACGCCGTGAAGAAGATCAAGAAACTCGCCCCGATGATGACATCCGGGCTGACCATCAAGATGTTGTTGAGACTCAAGATGGTGTTTTTGACCAGCGGCTTGGTCGTGCGGTGGATCCACAAGGCCCCCAGCGTCCCGATCACCGTCGCCAACAAACTAGACAACAGCGCCAGCAACAAGGTGTCGATGACAATCTGGATCATGCGCGTGTCTGCAAACAGCTCGATATAATGGGCGAAGGTAAAGCCGTGATAATGATTCATCGCGTCGCCTTCGGAAAACGAGTACAAGATGAGATATCCGATCGGAACGTACAACACGATAAACACAAGGATCAGATACAGGTTAGACCACTTAAACTTTTTCATGCGCGCCGCCCCCGTTTCTTCTTGCGCTCACCCGTCAAGAACATGATGATGAACATCGCCACGATCAACACGACCCCGATCGTCGAGCCCATCCCCCAGTTCATCGTCACCAGGAAATGCTCTTCGATCGCAGTCCCAAGCGTAATCACCCGGTTCCCGCCGATCAGACGCGTCAACATGAACAAGCTGAGGCTGGGAATAAACACCGCCTGCACACCGGCTTTGACCCCGGAAATCGTCAGCGGCCAGATCACCTTGGTAAACGTCTGCCAGCCGCGCGCACCGAGATCGCGCGACGCGTTGACAAACGACGGGTTGAGCTCTTCGATCGCGTTGAAGATCGGCAAGATCATGAACGGGATCTCGATATAACTGGCAACAAAGATAAACGCCGCATCGGTGAACAAGAACTGTTGCGGACCGATGCCGACCATCCGCAAAAAGGTGTTGATCCCACCGTTTTGCGAGAAAATCCCGATGAACGCGTAGGCCTTCAGCAACAAGTTGATCCAAGTGGGCAAAATAATCAACAGCAACCACAGCTGCTTGTGCTTGGTGTAATGCAACAGATACGCCGTGGGATACGCGATCAGAAGCGTCACCACCGTGATGATCAGCGCGTACCAAACAGAATTGAAGGTCATCAAGATATAAGTGCCGGAACTAAAATAACTCTGATAATTCGCCAGCGTGAAGTGGTGGTTGATGTCGAAAAAACTTTGGTACACGATCAGCACCACCGGCGCGATCACGAACAACCCTAACCACAACATATACGGGACATAGAAGGCAACGCTTGTCGTTGATTTCTTCACGATTCGTCTTCCTCCGTGCCTTCATAAGATTCTAGCCGGGCATCGAAATCTTCTTCAGATTCGTTCATCCGCATAACGTGAATGTCTTCGGCATCGAAGGTCAGCCCGACGGTGTCGCCGTCGACTGCGGGATTGGTCGAGTGGATCAGCCACTCGTTATGCAGCTGATCGTAAGCGACGATTTCGTAATAGTCACCGCGGAAAAGCTGGGTGTCGACGGTTACCTGGACCTTGCCGGCGTTAGGCGCGGTGATGTCGAGGTCTTCCGGCCGCAACACGACTTCGACCGGTTCGTTGGCGCGCATGCCGGCGTCGGCACACTCGAACTGCTTGCCGTTGAATTCGACCAAGAAGTCTTGGACCATGTGGCCGGCGACGATGTTGGATTCCCCGATGAAGTCTGCGACAAAATGGTTGATCGGTTCGTCGTAGATATCCACCGGCGTGCCGGATTGCTGGACCTCGCCGTCGTTCATGACAAAGATCTCATCGGACAGCGCCAGCGCCTCTTCTTGGTCATGGGTGACGAACAAGAAGGTGATACCCAGCCGTTGTTGCAACTCGCGCAGTTCGTATTGCATGTCTTTGCGCAGCTTCGCGTCCAGCGCCGACAGCGGCTCGTCCAGTAGCAACACAGCCGGTTCCAGCACGATCGCCCGGGCGATGGCGACACGCTGTTGTTGGCCACCGGAAAGCTCGGAGATCTCGCGGTCACCGTAACCTTCCAGCCGCACCATTTTCAGCGCCGACTCGACGCGGGTGGCGACGTCTTTTTTCGATGTCTTGCGGATCCGCAGACCGTACGCGACGTTTTCAAAAACGTTCAGGTGTGGGAACAGTGCGTAGTCTTGGAACACGGTGTTGACCGGGCGCTGATTGGCAGGCATCTCGTTGATGCGCTTGCCGTCAAACAAAACGTCGCCTTCGCTGACGTCCAAAAAGCCAGCGATCGCCCGCAAGATCGTGGTTTTCCCTGAACCACTCGGGCCTAGCAGCGTGTAGAACTTGCCTTCTTCGATTTCGATGTTGATGTCTTTGAGCACCACCGTGTCGCCATAGCGCTTGCTCACGTGTTGTAATTCGATAATTGTCTTGCTCAATCCGTTTCCCCCTAAAAGCTAGCTACAGATACGATGCCGTCGCGACCAACAAGATCTCTGTGACCCGACTGGAAGCGTTGATCAGCTTGTGTGGCTGGGTCGCATGAAAATAAATTGTTTCCCCTTTTTTCGCCGTATAGGTCGTCTCTCCCAACACCAACGCGACGCGTCCGCGCACCACGTAGACAAACGTCTCGGCGGGGCTGGGATCGAATTCCTTGAACTCTC
Organism: Lacticaseibacillus boliensis; assembly: GCF_054784775.1. NCBI lineage: Bacteria > Bacillati > Bacillota > Bacilli > Lactobacillales > Lactobacillaceae > Lacticaseibacillus > Lacticaseibacillus boliensis. Next base: position 83,282 of record NZ_BAAIHN010000003.1, on the reverse strand, counting down.
CTTGCGCGGCAAATTCGATGCGCACCGGCTCCATTTCGTTTTCATTGGATTCAGGCACCAACCACCGCAAGTGATACCCACGCTCGTCGTCGCTGTACTCGACTTGGTCCGCTTGGGTATACACGAGCTGTTGGTTGGGCGTTTCACTAAAGAACTGTGCTGGCGTCTGGCCGAGAACATGCACCAAGTCGAAAAACGTCTCCATCGATGGTGAACTTTGGTTATGCTCGATCTGAGAGATATACCCTTTGGTCAAATCCGTCCGTTCGCCTAATTCCTCTTGTGTCAGATTCTTCTGAATCCGCAGATCCCGAATTTTCCTGCCGATATCCATACGCCACCTCCTCAGTTTGCTAAAACTAAACTAAAAGTTTAATACCAAGGACCTATTATAACGGCTGTCATGACAATTGCAAGCATAAATCGGCAAAAAATATATGGCAAAATGATGACAAACTCAGGTGCAAGCCATCTGCCTCAAAGCCTGTGTCTGACCCAATGCCAAGAAAGTACAAAAATAGCGCTGCACCGCGATTTCAGGAATCGTGGCACAGCGCTGTTTTGGGTTAAACCGGTTCTTCTGACGTTAAGGCCGCGGCGTTTTCGGTGTTGTTGACGCCTTGGCTGAGGTGCGCGGCAAGGCCTGCATCGACGTAACCTTGTTCGTGCAGGTCATGGATCGCGGCCCGCTCGGCAGCTAACGCGACGGCACGCAGGCGCTGGAGTTCAGTTTCGTACTGCGTCGACTTATGTCCCGCCAAGGCCTTGACACTGGCGATGCGGTTGCGATATTGGATGATCAGTGCATAAATTGCCTGCCGGTTGTAATGGTGCTGGCGTTGTTCTGGTTGTTTTAAGTAAGCCGACAGGTGTTTAAGGCCGCCTTTGGCCAATTCTTTTTCTAGGGTCAACTTGGCGTGTTCAGCCTTCGACGCGCTGCGGTGCGTGCTGAGACGCATACCGTTATGGATCAGCGACAACCGCAAGCGCGCCAGGTAGATCCGCAACGTGGGTTTGCCGTGATGAGCGAGCATCGTGTCGATATCAGCGACGCGCTGGTGCAGGCGCTTGGCGAATTTCGCATAAAGCGGCTGGGCCAGCTGCGGCTTCAGCTCTTCGAGTTTGTCTAGCTCGCCCATCAACCCGATCCGCCGCAGGGTCAACTCGTCTTGCACCAGCGGCGGAATGTCTTCTTCAGATTCATCAGCGGCCAAGTCCAGCCTACGGATCAGGCCTTGATACTCGCTGATTAGATCCAGTGCCGGCTTCTGATTTGCTTCACGACGCTCAGATTCTAACCGCCGCACCGCCATCTGGTACAAGAACCGCTGCGCCTGGGCTGGCGTCAGCTGCCGAGGGGTGTCTTGCGGCACATCTTCTTGGTCGGTGTCTGCAGACACCGTTGACCCCCGCAACGTCAGCGGTGTGCGCGACTTGGTAAACAGCGGCAAGCAAACCACCGCGACGATCAGGCTCAACACCACAAACCCCGCGGCGATAAACAACATCAAGTGCCGCTCTGGAAACGCCGACCCGTCAGCCAGCGTCAGCGGCACCGCCAAGACCCCGACGACCGTGATCGCCCCGCGCACGCCGGATAAACCCGACAGCAAGGCGGTTTTGAAGCTGACCTGCGGCAGGTGGCCGAGAGTCTGATACCCCCACACCCACGCGACACGTAGCGCCAACACGACCAGATAAACTAACACGACATCGAGTAACGCCTGGAAGGTGTTCACTTCTCGCGACACGATGGTGGCGTGCATCGCGACTGGTAACTCGATCCCTAAGATCAGAAAAATGATCCCGTTAAGGACATACACCACGATATCCCAGGTGCGTTCCGAAACGATCCGTAACTCCGGCAAGGCCTGAATGTAGTGGTTGCCACGCGCATTGTTCAACAACCCCGCTACCACTACTGCAATGACGCCAGAAGCGTGGAGCCAATCGTCGACGATCAAATAGATCAACAGCGGTGTGACCAGCTGCATGATCGTGTGCAAGATCACATCGTTGATGCCTTGTTGCAACAGCCACATCCGCAACAAGTTGATGGCAAACATCAACACCGCGCCGGCCAATGCGCCGACGATGGCGACAAAGAAAAAGTCCCCGACCGCCTGGCTCACGACAAAACTGCCGGTCACTGTCGCGGCAATTCCATACTTGAAACCGATCAAGCCGCTGGCGTCGTTGATCAAGGATTCCCCGGAAACCAAGTGTAAAATCCCCCGCGGCAGATGCACACGCTGGGCGATGCTTTGCACCGCGATCGGATCGGTCGGACTCAAGATCGCGGCTAGCGCCAACGCCGCCGGCAACGGCAGCGTCGGGATCAACCAGTGAATAAAGAAGCCGCCGACCAGCGTCGTGGCAAACACCAGAAAGATCGCGTTGCCGACGATTGGCCCGCGCAGCGCCCACAATTCTTTCTTGGGAAAATGGCGACCGTCGTTGAACAACAACGGCGCGATAAACAACAACATGAACCAATCGGTCGCCAGATCGATCTGGACTTTGAACACCAAAGCCACCACCAGCCCCAACGCCGCCTGGATCAAAGAAACCGGAACGGCGACGATATAATGGCTGATGACATTGCTGGCGATCACAAGCGTCAACAACAATAAGATGGCTTCTAGTAGGTGCATGCTAGTCCTCCCCTATAATGCGGACCTCGGGTTGTAAGTGCACGCCAAATTTTTCAGCGACGACTTTTTGCACCAGGTGGATCACCGCCAGGTAGTCGGTCGCCGTGGCGCCACCGCGGTTGACGATGAAGCCGGCATGTTTTTCAGAAATTTGGGCGCCGCCGATCTGACGGCCTTGCAAGCCGGCTTTTTGGATCAAGGGGCCGACAAAATAACCTGTCGGCCGCTTGAAGACCGACCCGCACGACGGATATTCGAGCGGCTGCTTGGCTGCGCGACGCTGGTTGAGGTCATCCATCTGCGCACGGATGGCTGCCTTGTCGCCTGGCTGCAAGGCAAACGTTGCCGCCACTACGACATCCCCGTTGGTCTGCACCAGCGAATGGCGGTAACTGAAATCAAGCTGGTCGTTGGTATACGTCTTAAGCTCACCAGCAGGAGTCACCACTGTCGCTGATTGCAAGCAGTCGCAGACCTCACCGCCATAAGCGCCGGCGTTCATGAATACCGCCCCGCCGACAGACCCGGGGATGCCCGCGGCAAATTCCAGGCCGCTCAAGCCGGCGGCATACGCCGCTTCGGTGGTATCGATCAGCCGCGCACCAGCTTCCGCCGTTACGCGCGTGCCTTCGGCTGTGATCGTCTTCATGGCCGTCAAAATGATGACCAAACCGCGGATGCCACCGTCTTTGACGATGAGATTAGAGGCATTACCAATGATCGTTACCGGCAACTTCTTGGCGCGGGCGTAGGCGAGCAGAAGTTGAACCTCGCCGACATTTTCTGGAAACGCCAATTCGTCAGCCGGGCCGCCGGTTTTCGTGAACGTATAATGGCTCAGTGGTTCGTTATTTAATCGCCGGATGCCATCCAGTGCAACAGCTTGCAAATCATCAAATCCTCTCTGATATTGAAGTGACTTTATTCTAACATAATTGTCGCCGGCTTGAATCTCTAGTAGAATAAAGGCGATTGGAGTGAGTACAGGATGAAACTGATTTCTTGGAACGTTAACGGCTTACGTGCCGTTTTGAAAAAAGATTTCTATGACACTTTTAACACGCTGGATGCTGACTGGTTCTGCCTGCAAGAAACCAAGATGCAAGCCGGTCAGGCAACTCTCGAATTACCCGGCTATCACCAATATTTTAACTACGCTGAACGCAAAGGATACTCCGGCACCGCAATCTTGACCAAACACGAGCCGCTGGCCGTAACTTATGGCATCGGGGTGCCCGAACTCGACACCGAAGGCCGGGTGATCACGTTGGAATACCCGAATTTCTACTTCATCACTGTTTACACACCCAACTCTGGCGGTGAGCTGAAGCGGCTCGACTATCGCCAAACCTGGGATAAAGCCTTCTTGGCCTACACCAGTGAACTCGCCGCTAAAAAACCGCTAGTTTACTGTGGCGACTTGAACGTGGCGCACAAGCCGATCGACTTGAAGAACCCCACCAGCAACCATCACAACGCCGGCTTCACCGATGAAGAACGCAACGATTTCACCAAACAACTCGATGCTGGTTTTGTGGACTCCTTCCGTCATTTTTATCCCGACCAAACAGATATTTACTCATGGTGGAGCTACCGCTTCGGTGCGCGTTCTCGCAACGCCGGCTGGCGGATCGATTATTTCATCGGTTCTGACAGCTTCGTGCCCTACATGCAAGACGCCAAGATCCACAACGAAATCATGGGCTCTGACCATTGCCCCGTCGAGCTTGTCACCAGCGATTTATTAGGAGATTAATATGGATTTTGTCGCAATGGATTACGAAACTGCAGCCGCACAGCGCGCCTCGGCATGCTCGATTGCTTTAGTGGTGGTTGAACACGACCTGATCGTCGATAGCTTCTACTCGCTGATCAATCCCGAGATGCCTTTTTCCTCGCGCAACATCCAGGTCCACCATATCACCCCTGACATGGTGGCAGACGCCCCGACGTTTCCTGAGATTTGGCCGCACATCAAACACTTTTTTACAGCTGATCGCATCGTCACCGCACACAACTCGCCGTTCGACGTCTCGGTGCTACGCAAAAGCCTTGAGCGCTACCAGCTTCCAGAGGCGCATTATCAGGTCATCGATACGGTGAGAACCTCTCGCGCCTTGTTGCCTGGTTTGCAAAACTACCGCCTCGACACAGTCAGCTCTGCGATGGCGATCCCGCTGGAGCACCACCACAACGCGTTGGCAGACAGCTACGCCTGCGCGCGTATCCTCCTCGGCCAAGCGCAACGTTTTGGCGTCGAGCGCCTGAATCCTTGGCTTAAATCCGCCTAAATACTAACAAAAACGCGAGGCAACCATCATCACGGTTGTCTCGCGTTTTGCTTTGCACGTTCACCGTCCGGCAGCGTAAGTGTGTAGTTGGCTGTAGACCAATCGCGGTTGGGTGCGGGTGAAAGTGACTCCAGCAGGCTTCAATCTGTCGTGGAGAGGGTGCTCGGCGGAGCTAACTTCGTCTGCGACGAAGTGGATCTCCACCTGCGCCTTGCTGTAAGCGACAAGTCGCCAACAGCCATCTCACCACGTCAGATTGACCTGCTTCCGTCACTTTCGCCCACACCCTGGATTATGCGTATCAGGATAGTTCGGTGTCATGGACAAACGGGTCAACTCGTTGGTCACCACTAATCCATTTCTACTCTCTTAGAAATTGCCACTTCTGGGGATGACGGACGCTAACGTCAGGGTTTGGTGTGTGGAGGCCCGAGATGGCTCAGGCGCGGCATTGTTGTTAGCGGCTTGCCGCTTACAACAAAGGCGTCGAGGAAGCTAACTCAGGCTTTGCCTGAGTTAGCTTCCGAGCGCCTCGCACCGTTCCAGCCATCTCTAGGGCCGGAACACACCAAACCCGACCTATACCACTTTCCCCAACACATCCCCAAGAAGACTTACGCTGCCGGACAACGATTGTTTTAATGGTTCGGATAAATGGCTGCTAAACCTGCGATATCCGCTGCAGATAGCGTCGTGACGCCTTGATCGACGGGATACATGATGGAAGTTGTTGAACTGGAATGGTCTAAGCCCAATGCGTGACCGATCTCATGGATCGCAACTGCTTCTGATAGCTGTGAAGCGTAGCTGAGGTTCAACTCAGCACTGGCATGATTGCTCGTGCTAGTACCGCTACTTCCCCATCGCTCGATGATCCGCGGGCCGCCTTTGCCAAGCTCAAAACTCGTGGTGTTGTTTGGCATCGCCTTACGGTAGACGCCAAACGTGATTGTATTTGCCATATCACTGCCAGCACCAGCGACCAACTTGACGATGCCGGTACGGTTATACACTGCCACCGCCTTGGTGAACAATGCTTGTTGGGCACTTGGGACATTTCCAGCAAAATGATAATAATAAGTGTTGGCCAGTTTCTTACCTTGCACGATTGATTCCGTTGGCGTCGCTTCACCATCGTGTGAACTCGTACTAGCACTACTCGTCGAGCGCCTGGCAGTGGATTCACTGACCGACGGCGCGTTGACCGTGATTGTGGGCAACTGCGGAAGGACGGCATAACGCCAGGCATACAAACCAAGCAAAATGATGCCTATCCAAAATAACCTACGAAAGAATTTCAAAGCGTCCACTCCTTTTGTCTAACGTATCAAAAGAACGGTTAAAACACCATCAATTGCCTGTGGACTTTAGGAATTTCCAAACACCAACGCCGTCAAAATCTCCAAGAACTAATTCTTTGCAATCGATTATAATCCGTGAGGCAATGGCTTCAAGAGTTGGGAAGGGGCAGCTGTTGGCCTGTCCTCTGGATATTTCTTGTTTCCCCAGCGCACCAGTGCGACCGTTCACAGTCTTCCGATCCTAGGAGGCTGGCTCTCCAACACCAGATGATACCGCTATACTTGAAGGCTAGCGTAACCGCAGGCAATTTCGGTGTGAACGGATGCCCAACCACTTGGTGACAAGTGAAACCTGTCTGTGAGTCGCAATCCGAACCGCGTTGCAACGCAAACGTAGGACTAAGAGGTCGGCCGATTAATATCCGCGGCGTCATGGCTTGTGGCAGGTACACAGAGCGAAGCCCCCCCGTATTTAACGATAGGTATAAGACAACTTGGGCTCGTGCCGGCAACGCCGGTGCGTGACCGAGATGACTTATACACGATGCCGGTGCGTCTCGTAGCTCACCTAGAAAGGAGGATCGTACACGCCAGTTACAGACAGACACGGCCGATTTTGATAGGACACCTGTCAAAACTGACCAGACCAAGATGCTTTTTTAAGTGTGCGTTTCCTCCAAAACTCACCTAAGCGCAAAAATGAACGTCAAGCAGCTTATTTGAGTTGCCCATAAACTTGAGTCGCGTTGCAAAGTCGTAGCGCGACTTTAGTGTGTCTTCTTTATTCATACGCCAATTTGAGCGCAAAAAAACAGGCACCGCAGCAATTGCAAATGCCTGTCTCCTTCCGTTTCACACGCAAAATCGGACGCATCCACGGAATTGGTGTCTCGGCCAGACTGCAAGCTGTCTGTGCCTCCCTCATGAGACGAATCTATGATACCACAGCCTAACGCCTTTTGGCTACTGTTGTGCCAGTTGCTTGTGAAAAAACAGATAAACGATGCCGACTAGCGGCAACGTCACCAGTAGCGCCGGATAGAACCAGATATGTGGCAAACTGCCAAACAGCACCCCACCGATGATCGGCCCGAGCACCATGCCGGCATCCATCCCGATATAAAACGTCGAGTTCGCCAGTCCTTGTTCGTTGAGCGGCGCGATCAGCAGGCTGGTCGCCTGACAAACCGAATACATGACCCCGTAACCGCCGGCAAGCCCGAACGCGGCTATGAGCATCATCCAGTTATTCACAAGATGCCACATCCCCAGCATCCCGATGCCGTTGGCGATCACGCCGGCAAGCAGAAAGTAGCGAAACGGTAGGCGGTCAAAGTAATCCTTCAACCCCAACCGTAATGCCAACAAGATCGCGGCATAGATCAAAAAGAAGCTCCCCACCATCACGTGCAAGTGCCTGCTGGCGACGTATTCCACCAGATACGACTGAGTGGCAAAATACGGGATCGACAGCAACATGATGATGATCGCGACTGGCACGACCTTGGGCTGAACGATCCGCATTTTCCCAGACTTGGCCTGGGTCTGTTGCCTGGGCTCACCACGATCAGCGATAAATTGGATCATGATGATCAACGCCAAAGACAACATTGCCGCACATAAGAACGCCAGCCGATAATTGAAGGTCTGGTACACCCAGATGCCCAGTGCTGGGGCGATTGCCATGCCCAGCGCGTTCATCATGCCATAATAACCCATGCCGGCGCCGATACGATCACGCGGCAACAAGCCTGACAACCAAGTCGCCATGCACACAGAGCACAAGGCAAAGCCCAGGCCGTTGATGATCCGGACGATTGCAATCATCCACCCTGACACGGCAGTTGCGTAACCGATGCCGGCAATCAGCAAGAGGCAGCCGCCAATTAGCGCCAAGCGAAACTTAGAGACGCGATCGGTGAGCTGCCCGGCAAACGGCCGAAACAGCAAACTGGTGAGATTCATCACCGCGGCGATAAAGCCGGCGATCATCGCCGACTCACCCAAGCTGGTCGTAAAACCGACGATCAGCGGGTTCACGAGCATGGAGTTGGACATGTAACAGAAACTGCCTAAGAGGATTAGCACAGTATCTTTGGTGAAGAGTTTCTTGGTGGTGGGCACAACCAGGCCTTCTTTCTGAAAATAGACAAAATCTATTCTATCACGAAAGCCTGGCCGCGTCGCAAAAATAAAAGCCTGTCCGAAACAACCACAGGGGTTGTTTTGACCAGGCTATTTTGATTTACATCCTGTTGTAAGTACCAGACTAGTACACGATCAATCGTTTTGCGTCAACCAATCCTCGAGCACGCGAATGAATTCATCGTGCTGATCGAGCAACGCCAGGTGCCGGCTGTTGGCAAAAAGATGCCACCGCGCGCCTGGAATGTGGTCGACCACCGACTTGGCGATCAGCGGCGTGCAGAGATCGTCGGTGCCGCTGGTGACCAGCGTTGGCACATCGATGCGGTGTAGATCGTCAGTCACTTCAAAATCAGAGATCGTGCCGTTTTCCGTGAATTCGTTGGGCCCTTCAGCAATCAAGCTCGCCCGCTTACCGTTGGTCGCACGGCGCAACGGCTCTGGTGACGCCGGCGTCGGGTCGTTCCAGCAATAACGTTCCATGTAGCGATCGTTGGCGGCCAAATACTTCACGCCGGTGAAATCACCGGTACGTTCAGCTTCGGCGATGGCGTCGCGATCGACGGGATCCAGATATGAGATCAGCCGATGTTGTTCTTGCGTCCACAGCTTGATCGAAGCCGGTGAGCCATCGATCATCACGCTTTTGACGCCTTGATGGGCGAACTGCGTGAGATAATACATCTCCAACATCCCGCCCCAAGACTGACCGAGCATGTGAACCTCATCGAGATGCAAGTATTGCCGCAACGCGATCAGCTCTTCTGCCCAGGTTTCTTTGACATACCACTTGGCATCTTCTGGCAAGCTCGATTTGCCACAGCCGACTTGATCATACATGATCAGCTGCCGCCCGCTGGTTTGGGCAAAATCATCGATCAGCTCAAAATAATTATGGCTTGACCCGGGTCCGCCGTGAATCAGCAACAGCGGTGCCTTGGCGCTGGGTTCACCGACGATACGGTAATAAGTCTTAAATTCGTGAAACGGCATGTAGCCTTCTTGGATCTTCAATACTAGTCGCGTCCTTTTGTCAGGCGTCCAAGTGCTTGGCCAAGTCTTCAAAACGCGTCCCGCGCGCTTTGAGATGCACATGGCGAAGCGAATCGTCTTGGTCGTCTTTTTCGATTTGAATCATCAGGTAAGCTTCCGGCAGCACGACCCCGAGAAACTGCGGCCATTCGACAACAGACACGCCGTCGCCTTCAAAATATTCTTCCAGCCCGAGATCTTCGACGCCGCCGTCTTCTAAGCGATAGATATCCATGTGATACAGCGGCAAACGTCCTTCTTGATACTCGCGAATAATCGTAAATGTTGGGGACTTCACCGGCCGTGAAATGCCTAACCCGGCCGCCAAGCCTTTGGTAAAGCTGGTCTTACCGGCACCAAGATCGCCATCTAGCAACAACACATCCCCGGCAACAAGCTGTGGCGCCACGATTTCTTTGGCCCACGCCTGCAAAGCCGCCTCGTTTGTAAATTCCATTGTGCCGCACCTCACTCCTCAGATTCTGCTTACATTATCGCATCTGGTTGGCCAAAATGCCACCTAGTCCAGCGTCTTGAGCTTGCCACGGAAATCTTCGATCGTCGAATAGCCTTTCAGCATCATGATGTCGTTGAGTTCTTTGGCGATCCTTGCAAAAATTGCCGTGCCTTCATAACCAAACTGGGTCCCGATCTGGAGCATCGATGCGCCACACAAGATGTGTTCAAACGCGTCGCGCCCGCTCATGATCCCGCCGACGCCGATCACGGCGATTTCCGGCTTCAAACGCTGTGACAGCGCCCGTACGTTGGCCAAGGCGGTCGGCTTCACGCTGGCACCACCGATGCCGCCAAAGCCGCCTTTTGGCTTGATGGCGACAGTTTCGGTTTCAAAGTTGACGATCAAGCCATTGCCGACGCTGTTGATGGTGGTCACGAAACTCAGCGGGAACTGGTTCAACACCGAAGCGATCTGATCAAAATGCGCCAAGTCAAAATACGGCGGCAGCTTCACGCCCAGCGGCTTCTTGTAAAATGCAAACACGGCTTCCAGCGTGCGTTGCGTCTGGTCGAAATCATAAGCCGTCTGCGGATGACCGGGCACATTGGGGCAAGACAGGTTCAACTCCACGAAGCCATGATAGTCGGAATCATTGATCTGGTGCAACATCGCCAGATTGTCTTCCAGGCTGGTGCCGGCCACCGACAAAAAGTTGGTCGTTCCCGGCCGCTTTTGCTCGTCTGCCAGCACGTACTTCAGATAATAAGCCAGCCCGTTGTTGGGCAGCCCCATCGAGTTGAAGCTGCCGTGGGGCATCGTCGTCATCCGCGGTTCTGGGTTGCCAGAACGGGCTTGCGGCGTGGCGCTTTTGGTGACGTAAGCGCCGGCATCAGACTGCACCAGCGCGTCTAAGTCGCGTTGTGATTGGCAACGGATCCCGGCGGCATTCATCAAACACGAGTCAAAGCGGCGTCCGGCAATGGTGGTGGCAAGTGTCAACATGTGATTTGATCTCCTTTTATCAGCTATCGCGACAAGCTATCCTGCTTGTTATCATACCTGTTCGCTCCCCGAAAAAACACCTCTCAGGCACGATCTGATACAGATCGGGTCCCAGAGGTGTTGGGGTGAAACCGCAACGCTCAGCCAGATTAGCGAATGGCTTGGGCGGCGGTGATGATTGCTAACTTATAAACGTCTTCTTCATTGCAGCCGCGAGACAAGTCTGCGACTGGCGCGTTGAGGCCTTGCAGGATCGGGCCGATGGCTTCGAAGTTGCCGAAGCGTTGGGCGATCTTGTAGCCGATGTTGCCGGCTTGCAGGTCTGGGAAGATGAAGACGTTGGCTTGGCCGGCAACGTCGGAATCAGGTGCCTTGAGCCGGGCAACGGTTGGAACGAAGGCGGCATCGAATTGGAGTTCACCATCCAAGGCGAGATCCGGGTTCAATTCATGCGCGATCTTGGTTGCTTCAACCACTTTGTCGACTTGGGGTGCCTTGGCACTGCCCTTGGTCGAGAAGCTCAGCAAGGCGACCTTAGGATCGATGTCGAACAACTTGGCCGTCCGTGCAGATTCAATGGCAATCTCGGCAAGTTCTTGGGCGTTAGGATCGATGTTGATGGCGTTGTCAGCGAACAGGTAACGCTCGTCACGGCCGCGTTGCATGATGAAGGCACCGGAGATCCGGGTCGCATCTGGGCGGGTCTTGACGATCTGCAAAGCAGGACGCACGGTGTCGGCGGTGGAGTGCACAGCCCCGCTGACCATCCCGTCGGCCTTGCCTAAATAAACCAGCATGGTTCCGAAGTAGTTCGGATCCCGCACGATCTTGTCGGCTTGTTCTGGCGTTGCCTTGCCCTTGCGGCGTTCGACGAAGGCCTTCGCCATTTCGTCATGGAACGCATCGGTTGCCGGATCGCGCACGGTGACTTTGGTGATGTCGAAGCCTTTTTCGGCAGCGACTTTCGCCACATCATTTTGGTTGCCTAACAGCACCGGCTTGATCAAGCCGTTAGCTGCCAGCCGTACTGCTGCGCCGATGATACGCGGGTCAGTACCTTCTGGGAAAACGATCCGCAAATCTTTACCACTGATTTTGTTGCTCAAGCTCTCAAATAAGTCCACGATATGGTCCCTCCATAGAAAACGTTTTACTGTGCTAATCATAGCGCAACATGATTGATTTGACTAGCCCTCAGGTGTACTAGGTAGCTGCCAATTAATAGCGCTTTCGCCCATGGCGCTTAGAGCCGCGTTGGTTCGAGAAAACGGTTTACTCCCAAAAAAACCTCGATAAGCACTCAGCGGACTCGGATGTGGCGATTCCACGATCGCGTTTTTGCTGGTGTCGATCACCTTCGCCTTGGCGCGCGCAGCACTCCCCCACAAAATAAAGACGACCCCACCACGATCGGATAACGCCGCGATCGCCGCATCGGTCAGCTGTTCCCAGCCGCGGTTTTGATGAGAATAGGCCTTACCGGCACGCACCGTCAGCACCGAGTTGAGCAGTAGCACCCCTTGTTGGGCCCACGACTTCAAATACCCGTGTTGCACCGGCGCATAGCCGAGGTCGCTTTGCAACTCCTTATAGATATTTTGCAACGACGGCGGCAGCTGGACGCCTGGCGCGACGGCAAACGAACACCCGATCGCCTGGTTGGGCCCGTGATACGGGTCTTGTCCCAAGATGACGACCTTAGTGTCTGCAAACGGCGTCCACTCGAACGCCTGGAAAATGTGGTGCATCTCCGGGTAGATCGTTTGCGTCGCATATTCTTGCTTCAAGAACTGATGTAATTGTGCATATTCTGGACTGGCGAACACCGGCTCGAGCACGGTTTGCCAGTCGTTGTGGATAATTGTTTTCATTGGCCGACCCTCCTCTCTCATTGTACACGGTGCCCGCCTGAGAGAAAACATGTTAAACTAGAGTTATATCTGCATTCGCACGCGACGCCAAAGGAGGATGCTCATGATTCGCTTGATTGCTTCTGATATGGACGGTAGCTTGTTGAACGACAAGCTCGAGGTTTCTGCCGGCAATGCCGCCGCGATCCACCGGGCGCAAAAAGCCGGCATCGAATTTCTCGTCGCCACCGGCCGCGGCCTCAGTGAAGCCCAGCCGCTGGTGACAGTTCACGATCTGCGTACCGCCTACATCACTGTCAACGGCGCGCAGGTCTACGACACCGACGGCAACTTGGCCGTTGAAGCCGCGATCGCCCCTGACTTGGTGGCGACGATCGTTTCAGTCCTGCAAGCCGACCAGCATTATTTTGAGCTCGTCACCAACCAAGGCATCTACTCAGACTCACGGGTCCGCCGCATCCAGCAGATCGCAGACGTGTTGGTACGGCTGAACCCCGACACGAGCTACAAGATCGCGGTGGCCTTGGCAGCGGCCCGTCTTGAGCTGATGAACATCAACTATGTCGACGATTATCACACCCTTTTGGCGACACCGGGCCTGGTGATTTACAAGGTGATCGCCTTCAACCACGACGGTCAAGAAGCGCTGGCCCCGGCACGGGCGCAACTCGAGGCCACCAAGCGCTTGATCATCACCTCCAGTGCCGTCAATAACATCGAGATCAACGCGATCGAAGCGCAAAAAGGCAACGCCTTGAAGGCTTATGCCGAAGAAAAAGGCTTCACCTTGGCCGAATGCATGGCGATCGGCGACAACCTCAACGACGAGTCGATGATCACGATGGCCAAATACGGCGTCGCCATGGGCAACGCCGTACCGCACATCAAAGACATCGCCTGGTGGACGACAGCCAAAAACACCGACGACGGTGTGGCCCAAGCAATCGATCGTGCCATCGCGATCAATGAACAAGCGCGCCAATAAGCAACAAAGGAGGCGGCGATGTGCTGTATTATATCGATGCCCAATCCCTCAAGGATGCGGGCATGAGTGTTGTCAAAGACGGCGACTTCAAGCCGGTTTATATTTTGAACGGGCGCCATGGCATCGCCAACGACGGGTTCAACTTACACACGATCGCGGGCCAAGAACTCGGCGAGATCCGGCAAAAAACAGTCGGCCTTTTCCCGCGGTATGACCTGTTTGTCAACCGTGAGAAAGTCGGGTCGATCAAGAAAATGGCCGGAGTCTGGCGCGAATTTATCTTCGTGTCTGATCTGAACTGGATGATTATCGGCAACCTCTTGGCCAACCAATATCACATCTACCACGGCGTCAAATCCATCACCACCATCGCCGAGGCCGGCACCGCCAGCAACACGGTGTTTAAACTCGACATCCCAAACGCGGCGGATGTCCCCGCCGGCCTTTTGCTGGCGGCCATCCTCGACCGCTGGCGCCAGGTCCACAACGCCAATCCCCTCGCCCACCACGACAACGTCGGCATCAGCTTCGGCATGTAACTACAAAACGGCACGACCTTCCTGAAAAGAAAGCTCGTGCCGTTTTTTTTGCCGTCACTGTCCGGCAGCGTAAGCGTGTTTAGGTTAGTGTTTGAGATAGTGGTATAGGTCGGGTTTGGTGTGTTCCGGCCCTAGAGATGGCTGGAACGGTGCGAGGCGCTCGGAAGCTAACTCTCCGCTGCGCTACGAGTGGATCTTCCTCGACGCCTTTGTTGTAAGCGGAAAGCCGCTAACAACAATGGCGCGCCTGAGCCATCTCGGGCCTCCACACACCAAACCCTGACGTTAGCGTCCTGCGTCACCAGAAGTGGCAATTTCCAAGAGAGTAGAAATGGACTAGTGGCTGACAGCACATCTAACCAAGAACGGATTAGTTATAATCAACGAGTTGGCCCGTTTGTCCATAACATCAAATTACCCTGATACGCAGAATCCAGGGTGTGGGCGAAAGTGACGGAAGCGGGTCAATCTGACGTGGTGAGATTGCTGTTAGCGACTTGTCGCTTACAGCAAGGCACAGGTGGAGATCCACTTCGTCGCAGACGAAGTTAGCTCCGCCGAGCACACTCTCCACGACAGATTGATCCTGCTGGAGTCGCTTTCGCCCGCACCCGACAGCTTACTGGTCTACTCAACACCGAAGACTTACGTTGCCGGACAGTAATATCAAGATTAGATGGCCTTGATCATGTGGTTGTATCGGTGCGAACCGATCATGAGCTCGCCGTTTTTGGTGTAGCCGACCTTTTTGTACAGCTTCTCTGCGCGCGGGTTGGCTTGATCGACATTCAGGCTTAACAGCTTCTCGCCACGCTGGCGCAACAGCGGCTCGATGCCTTGTAACAGCTCGGTGCCGGCGCCGTGGCCTTGGGCACTTTCGGCGACGGCCAAGGTGTCGACGTACCACTCACCGGTGTAGGTTTCAGTATCAGGAAACAGTTCCGACGTTTCTGGCAAACCGACTTTGGGCAACAGCGGCTGAAACGCGTCATCAATATGGTCTTCTTTGGCGTGCGGATAGCCGACAAGGATCCCGTCGACTTGACCTTGCGTTTCGTGCACGAACGTCTGCGGCCAGCCGTAACGGTAATCTTTGAGCAAGAAGGCTTGTTCAAAAACCGGATATAGTTGTGATTTTGGCAGGCGCATCAACGCCGGGATCTCCATCTCTTCAAAAACAATATCGATCAGCGGCACACAGGCCGCGGCGTCTTCTGGGGTTGCGGGTCGAATCATATCATTGCGCACTCGTCAATGGCGCAACTAAGCTGTGAGTGACGAGCACTACCTCCAAACTTTACTCACAGGCGCAAGTTCCAGTTTACCACCAAACTGTCGTCAAACGCATCTGCGCGGTATAATCAAAAGCATGGAGGAACAACATGACCAGTGTAAGATTCTTGACCAATTCTGCTGAAAACATCGAGATCACCACCACGACCAGCCGCGTCTTGATCAACTGCGGACTGGTTTCCGGGGCGCTACCCAACCTCCCGGAACTTTTCGATGGCACCAGTAAGTCCAATGCCAACACAGCGATCGTCATCCCCGCTTGGCGCGCCGGCCACATTGAAGCCATCCCTGCTTTGAACCCAGACGTACCAATTTACGGCCAACCAGACACCCCGCTAGAAACGCCGGTAGCGCTTGGCGACCTCACGATCAGCCCCGCGCTTAACGCGCTATTGGTCGATGACGGCGACCACCTTTACGGCTATGCCACCAGCGCTTTGATGCCTGAAGAAGCGACCGCGTTGGCCACACAGTTTGCCGGACGGAAGCTGAAGATGTTGTTTCTGGCAACGACTGCCAACACCGCCGTTGCCGTCTGCAACGCACTGGCGTCAGAAATCGTGGTGGCGCCAACCGAAGCGCTGAGTGAGACGCTCGACGCCCAGACACGTGCCATGATCTTGCAGCCGGAGCCGGAACTTTTTTACACCGTTGACGCCGATTAAGCGACAAATTTGCAGAAAACCGCTCTCATATTGCTTTTTTACTTACCCTTTCTCGGTAAAAAGCGTATGGTTATATAGTAATTTGTTAACGCTGGCATATTTTGATCAGCGCGCATGAGGAGGCAACCATGTTAACCAAGCAATTCTATAATCAAATGTTCGCCCACTCCTTCAATATCCCAGTCAAAGTTGAGTATTGGGACCACACGGAGCAGACATACGGCGACGGCCCAGCGGAGCTTACCATCATTTTTCATGATGAAGTCCCGATCAAGTCAGTGATGAAAAACGCATCGCTGGCGCTGGGTGAAGCCTATCAAAAAGGCGTCATCGAGGTCACCAGCACCATGCACCACCGGCCACTTGAAACGCTGCTCACCGCGGCTTACGAAAGTGCCGAGTCTTTCATGAAAAACCCGATGCTGCGTAAGTTCATGCCTAAGCAATCCCACTCGGAGAACAAGTCAAAGGCCGACATTCACAGCCATTACGATATCGGCAACGATTTCTACCGGCTGTGGTTGGACAAGACGATGACCTATTCTTGCGCCTACTTCGACGATTGGCATGATGACCTGGAAACCGCTCAGCGCAACAAGGTGGAACACATCTTGCGCAAGCTGAACCCGCAACCGGGCCGGACCTTCTTGGATATCGGCTGTGGCTGGGGCACCTTGATGCTCACCGCCGCGCAGGAATACCACCTCGACGTGGTTGGCATCACGCTGTCAGAAGAACAGTTGAAATTCGTCCAAAACCGGATCGATGAGCTTGGTCTGCAAGACCACGCCCAAGTCCTGTTGTGCGACTACCGCGAACTCGACCACGAACCATTCGATTACATCACCAGCGTTGGCATGTTCGAACACGTCGGCAAGGAAAACCTTGGCCTGTACTTCAAAGACGTCGCCAAGCTGATGAAAGACGACGGCACTGCCTTGATTCACGGGATCACCCGGCAACAAGGCGGCGCCAACAACGCTTGGCTGAACACCTACATCTTCCCAGGTGGCTATGTCCCTGGCCTGGTCGAAAACGTTCAACACATCATCGATGCCGATCTGCAGATCTCCGATATGGAACCACTGCGTCGTCATTATCAACGCACGACCGAGTTGTGGCGTAACAACTTCAACAACGTCCGCGAAGATGTCACCAAGATGATGGGCTTAGAGTTCACCCGCATGTGGGATCTGTACTTGCAGGCCTGCTCCGCCAGCTTCAAGTCCGGCAACATCGATGTCATCCAGTTCTTGGTCACCAAGGGCCCGTCTGGCACCGGCTTACCTCAGACTCGCGAATACATGTACGAATAACAAAACTAACCCTTCGGCCAAATTGGCCGAAGGGTTTTCTTATGCGCTCGCAGTCCGGCAGCGTAAGCGTGTAGTCGGCTGTAGACCAATCGCGGTCGGGTGTGGGCGAAAGCGACTCCAGCAGGATCAATCTGTCGTGGAGGCGGTGCTCGATGAAGCTAACTCTCCGCTACGCTTCGAGTGGATCTCCATCTGCGCTCATTCTATGGCGACAAGTCGCCAAGAATGATGCCACCACGTCAGATTGACCTGCTTCCGTCACTTTCACCCACACCCTAGATTCTGCGTATCAGGATAGTTTGATGCCATGGACAAGCAGGTTAATTCGTTCTTCATTAGACATATTGCCAGCCACTAGTCCGCTACTACTCTCTTAGAAATTGCCATTTCTGGTGATGTAGGACGCTAACGTCAGGGTTTGGTGTGTGGAGGCCCGAGATGGCTCAGGCGCGGCATTGTTGTTAGCGGCTTGCCGCTTACAACAAAGGCGTCGAAGGAGATCCACTCGTAGCGAAGCGGAGAGTTAGCTCCTGAGCGCCTCGCACCGTTCCAGCCATCTCTAGGGCCGGAACACACCAAACCCGACCTTTACCACTATCTCAAACACATCCCAAAGAAGACTGACGCTGCCGGACAACGTCAGCGTGCAAATATAGTTTCTCCGGATTTTGGCTTGCATCTGCTTGGATTCAGTTTTACACTGTTATTCGTTAGTCAGCTAACGAAAGGAAGCCTCTCATGGCAAATTATGGCAAACTCTTAAAAAAAGCAACCAATCAGATGAACAAGGCGATGGACGCCTACGCCAAGCAGTTCGACATCACTGGGATGCAGATGTCGTTCATCGATTACCTCGGTGAGCATCCCGGCGCCTTACAACGTGATCTGGAAGCTGAATTCAACATTCAGCGTTCCACGGCCACGGTCGCCTTGCAACGCATGGAAGCCCGCGGGTTGGTGGTTCGCCGACCCGCCGCAACAGACGCCCGGCAAAAAACGGTCGCCTTGACGACCAAGGCTCAAGCCTTGAATCAGCAAGTCACCGACTACATCGCCAAACAGCAAGCGGCCATGAACACCACCTTTTCTGAAGAAGAATGTGCGACTTTTGTCGACATGCTCAACTACTTCATCACCTTGAACGGAGGTGGGCACCGTGAATGATCGTATTCAACCACGCGTTCTCGGGGCCATTTTGGCCACCGGCTTAATGTCGTTTTGCGGCGTGATCGTCGAAACCGCGATGAACATCACCTTCCCGACGTTGATGACGGAATTTCACGTCACCACCAACACTGTACAGTGGATGACGACGCTATACTTATTGGTCGTCGCAAGCCTCGTGCCACTTTCTGCCACACTCAAGCGGCGGTTCAAAACCCGCAACCTGTTTCTGGTCGCGATCTGCTTGTTTATCGCCGGGGTCGTTTTAGACGGCGCCGCCAGCCAGTTTTGGATGCTACTGCTCGGGCGCGCGGTTCAAGGCCTGGGTACCGGCATCGCGTTGCCATTGATGTTCAACATCATCTTGGAACAGGTCCCACGTAGCAAAATTGGGATGATGATGGGTCTGGGGACGCTGATCACTAGCGTCGCCCCTGCTATCGGCCCGACGTTTGGCGGGCTGGTCGTGTCCACAATGAGCTGGCGCTACATCTTCGTTTTCCTGTTGCCAGTGCTGGTTTTGGCGCTGATCTTGGGACTGGTCTGCATCCGTCAAAAATCTGCCACAGAAGCCGCGGCCGTCGATGGCTTATCGGTGATCTTGATCATCGTCGCCTTCAGCGGCTTGATCTATGGCATCTCACAACTCAATCTCGTCAGCGGACTCGTCGGTGTGATCGCGCTGGCAGGCTTTTCCTGGCGCTCCCTGCGCATTGGCAAGCCCATCATCAACCTACGCCTTTTGGGCACCAAAGGCTTTTATCAATACGTGATCGCCTTCACCGCGCTACAGATCGCCGCGCTCGGATTGTCATTCGTGTTGCCCAACTACATTCAGCTGGTGAACCAGCAGTCGGCCTTACAAGCCGGCTTGATCGTGTTGCCAGGCGCCGCCATTGGTGCGATTATGGCGCCTTTATCTGGACGACTATACGATCACGTCGGCGCACGGATGCCGTTGCGCACAGGTGCGTTGTTGCTGTTGATCGGCTTGGTTGGGATGGCGTTGTTTGGCCATCATTTGACCGACGGGTTCATCATCGGCTTGTATCTGTTGTGCATGATGGGTATGGGCTTTGCTTATGGGAACTTGATGACTGATGGCTTGCACCAGCTAGCCGGTAAGTATCAGGCCGATGGCAATGCGATCTTCAACACCATGCAGCAATTTGCCGCGGCGGTTGGCACCAGCATCGCCGCGACCATCATCGCCGCGGCGCAGGCCGCGATCAAGCCGCTGGCTGTCGCCACGGCAACCGGGTCGACCACGACGTTTATCGTGTTGGCAGTGCTGTTGGTCATCGCCGGGGGCTTCATCGTCAACTTCACGAAAGCCTAAAAAAGTGTCTGTTCAAATGAACAGGCACTTTTTTGATTTAGATCAGCCGCTTTTTCAACCACCGGACGCCGTGGAAGCGCCAAGTGAAAATGGCGCCGCGGATCGCCCATTCAAGCGTCATGACCACAGTGATCCCGATCAGGCCATAACCTAAGCGGACCCCGAAGATGTAACCACCAACGACCCGAAACGACCACATGGAAACCAGGCTGACGATCGTGGTGAATTTGCCATCCCCTGCGGCCCGCAGCGCGGAAGGTAAGACGAAACTGAAACTCCACACCAGAATGTGCATCACTGCAAAGATCAGATAGATGTGGAAAATGTTGGGGATAATGCTTGGCGCCGGGCTGAACAACATGATGCCCCGGTGGAAACTAAGAAACAAGATCCCATCGACCAGTACGAACGCCGCAGCGCCCAGCCCAATGAAGGACTTAGTGAGCTTGCGCGCGTCATGCACGTTGCGCCGTCCGATACACTGGCCGACGATCGGGACCAGCGCCGTTTGTAAGGCCGCTGGAATGATCTCGGACAACTGCACCCAAGACGTAGCAATCGCGTTGGTGACGATAACACTGGTGCCCAGCCCGACGATCATCATCTGGATGATGATCTTGCCGCCTTGGAAGAAGAACGACTCGGAGGCAAAAGGCACCGCGACCAACAAGACTTTGGCGATCATCTGCCAATCGATCCGCCGCATCGACGACATTTTCAGCCGGAACAAGTCGCGGTGACTCGCCAGCATCCACACCGAAAAACCGGCCGCCAACCAGCGGGACAGGTTCAACGAGATGATCATCCCGACCACGCCCAGGTGTAGCAGCGTGATAAACACCAGGTTAAACACGAGGTACAACCCGTTCATGGTCGATGACAGCATCAGCGAATTTTTCGTGCGCCCGATGCCGCGCAAACAGCCGTTGGTGCCTTCTACCGTCGCTTCAAACGGATAACTGGCCAAGACGCCCAACATGTACAACTTGGCGTTGGCCATCACGGCCGGTTCTGCGGCGCCAAATAACAGCTTCAAGATCGGCACGTGGAGGGCGGCAAAAATGATCCCCAACACGATCCCGATCAGCACCGTGCCGAACACCGTGCCGTTGACGACTCTGCCGAGCATCTTCAGCTCCTTGCCGCCAAAATACTGGGAGATCAGCACCGTCCCGCCTAAACCGACGGCGACAAACACCTGGATCAACAGCACGTTGATGGATCCGACCAAGTTCACCGCCGAAATCGCCGCCTGCCCGGAGTTGGCGATCATGGCGGTGTTTAGAAAGTTGAAGCTCACCAAGAAGAACTGATCCGCCACGACGGGGCCGACGAGCGCAAACACGAACCGGTAATCCATGCTTTCTCCCGAAAACCAGCGTGTTAAAAACTTATGCATAAGCCCCTCCCCCTAAAAAAATCACTCATCGCTCACTTTATCCGTAAATTCATTATTGCGCAAGTCCGGAATGGTGACGATAACATTTCCTGGGAAATATGGGTCAACGATCCCGCATTCTGCTTTTGTGCACAAGTACGCGACCACGGCGAGTTATCCCCTTGTGCATAAACTCATCGTACTTGCTTATCCACAAATCAAAAAAGCAACGGCCGGTTATCCACCAGTCGCTGCTTTGTTGTTAATAACGTTCTTTCATCGCCCGTTGAATGTCACGCTCTTGATCTTTGCGCTTTAGGGTTTCACGCTTATCGTAGTTCTTCTTCCCTTGAGCGATGCCGATCAGCACCTTGGCATACCCATGTTTGAGATACATGCGCAACGGCACGATGGTGAGTCCTTTTTCCGTCAAGGCGACTTCCAGTTTGCGGATCTCCTTTTTGTGCAACAGCAGTTTGCGATTGCGCATCGGGTCGACGTTGAACTGATTGCCTTCCTTGTACGGGGTGATGTGGACGTTCTCCAACCAGGCTTCGCCGTTGCGGATCCGGGCAAAGCCGTCACGCAGCGTCGTTT
The DNA here is from genome assembly GCF_054784775.1 of Lacticaseibacillus boliensis. Taxonomy (NCBI): domain Bacteria; kingdom Bacillati; phylum Bacillota; class Bacilli; order Lactobacillales; family Lactobacillaceae; genus Lacticaseibacillus; species Lacticaseibacillus boliensis. The sequence continues at coordinate 61,250 of NZ_BAAIHN010000003.1, read as the reverse complement.
TCCCTGCCCGCACAGACTTGATCTCTGTGCCGGTCAGCGCAATGCCGGCTTCGTATGTCTCCAAGATGTTGAAGTCATGCCTAGCCTTTTTGTTTTGTGCCAACAGGTTATCGGGTTTTGGCTTCATCTTCTTAGCCATCTGCTCACCTTCTTTGAGACGTCTAGAACTTACTTCTTTTTGCTGGAGCTCTTGCGTAATTGATCGCCGAGTTTATTGAACGGGCGGTTGCCGCCGCGGTTGTTACCGTTGTTGTGGCTACGATTACTGTTGTTGTTGCCGCCGCGGCGTTCGCCACCACGACCGTTACGGTTGTTACCGCCTCGGTTGTTGCCACCGTTGCGAGGGCCGTCGCTGTGGTTTTGGCCACGGCCGCGGCTTTCGCGTTTCACAACGATGTCGGTCTTCGGCGTGTCCTCGGTCGGGATCAGCGAGAAGTCGATCTGACGCTGTTCGACGTCGACGTTTTCGAGGTGCACGCGGCACGTCTGGCCGATGCGGAAGATCTTGTGGAACCGTTCGCCGACCAACGCCATCTGGTTTTCAACAAAGGCGTAGTAATCGTCTTTCATCCGGGAAATGTGGACAAGGCCTTCGACGGTATTTGGCAAGGCCACAAACATCCCGAAGCCGGCAACACCGGATACGACGGCATCGAAGTCTTCGCCGACCTTGTCGGCCATAAATTCGGCCTTCTTCAGGTCATCAACAGCACGTTCAGCATCGACAGAGTGCCGTTCGCGGACAGAAGCCTGCACGGCGATTTCTGGCAACTTGGCTGACCACTTCGCCTGGATGTCTTCGCCGGCGCCTTGCGTGGCGTATGAGCGAATCAGACGGTGGACGATCAAGTCAGGATAACGCCGGATCGGACTGGTAAAATGCGTGTAGTATTCCGCGGCAATCCCAAAATGCCCGAGTGGGTCTTCGGAATAATGCGCTTGTTTCAAACTACGCAGCATCTTCACGTTGACCATCATCTCTTCTGGCGTTCCGGCCACAGAGGTGTTGACTTCTTGCAACATCTTCGGGGTCAGCTTGGCGCCTTTTTTGATCGGGATGGTGATGCCAAACGTCGCCAAGAACTCGGTGAAGTCCTTGATGCGATCGTCGTCTGGGGTTTCGTGCACCCGGTAGAGGAATGGCAGGTGGAGCTTGTTGTAGTGTTCCGCAACGGTTTCGTTGGCCTGGAGCATGAAGGATTCGATCATGCGTTCAGACAAACCGCGTTCACGCAATACGATGTCGGTCGGGTGCCCGTTTTCGTCCACGATGATCTTGGCTTCGTGTTCTTCAAAGTCGATCGCCCCGCGGTCGTGGCGCATCTTGTAAAGCACTTGATGCATCTCGCCCATCAGATCAAGCATCGGCACGAGGTCTTTGTACTGCTCACGCAATACCGGGTCCTTGTCGGTGATCATCTTGTTGACGTTGTTGTAAGTCAAACGCCCGTGAGAGCGGATGATCGATTGATAGATGTCGTGGTTGACGACTTTGCCTTGCGGGGTGATTTCCATATCACACGACATGGCCAAGCGGTCGACGTCTGGGTTCAGCGAGCAGATGCCGTTACTCAAGCGGAACGGCAGCATCGGAATGACGCGGTCGGTCAGGTAAGTCGAGGTCCCGCGGTCAAAAGTCTCTTTGTCCAGCGGTGAGCCTTCGGTGACATAATACGACACGTCTGCGATGTGCACGCCAAGATGGTAGTTGCCGTTGGGTAGCTTCCAAGCAACGACGGCATCATCGAAGTCTTTGGAATCGTCGCCGTCGATGGTGACAACTGGCTGGTCCGTGATGTCGCGGCGGCCGATCCGGTCTTCGTCGGTGACGTGATCCGGGATCGCGTTGGCCTGGGCCATCGCGTCTTCCGGGTATTCGGTGTGGATGTCGTTGGCCAAAGCCAAAGACAGCACGTCGACGCCTGGGGTGTTTTTGTTCCCGAGGTTTTCGGAAATAATCCCTTGCATCGCCTTAGGATGGTCGCGGTCTGGATAATCGGTGATCTCGACCATCAGCATATCGCCCACTTCTGGGATCATGCCGGTGTTCTTGACGAAGACCGGATAGCCTTTGAGCTTCTTTTCGTGGCTGACCACGGTGCCGATGAAGCCGGTACGTTGGGCTTCGCCATCAGACAGCGGCGTGTATTCGCCGACCAAGCGCGCGATCTTGCGGTCCAAGACCTTCACGACCTCGGCTTCAGAGCCGCGCGAATCGCCAGGCCGCGCACGGCGGGTGACGTTGATCTCGACAGTGTCGCCGTCTAAGGCATACTTGGTTGCTGGTGGGGCGATGAAGAAGTCGTTGTCTTCGTCTTCAACGGCGACGAAGCCAAAACCTTTTTCATTGCCGTGGAAAACGCCTTCGAGATGGCCGGCGGGCTTGCCACCAAGCTTATACATCGCGTCGCCTTCAGCGTGGATCAGGTCATCATTTTCTAACGCAGTCAACGCCTGCACCAACACCTTGAAATCGTCTGCGGCTTCAACATGCAAGGCCCGGCTCAAACTCGATGTGGAAAAAGCGATCTGCTGGTTACGCCGAAATACGGCGAGTAATTCATTTCTCATGTGGCCAACTGTGGTCATTAATTGTCCCTCGTTTTCATAAAATTAATAATATCCGTCTCAAGCACGCGATGCGCGTTGTTCACCGTGATCACGTGACTGGCATCTTCATACCAGTGAAAATCCACCGTCGCGTGCGTCAACTGCGTGCGCAGCTGCTTGGCACGCTGGGGGTCGATCATTTCATCGGCCCCGGCCTGGCCGATAAACACAGGCTTGGTCACCGCCGGCAAGGCCGCAGCCACCGGCGCGGTGAACGCCGCGATCGCAGCCAGCTGTTGGCGCAGTTGCGGCCGCACGGCTTCAGCGTTGTCCGGCAACTCTGCTAAACGTCGCAGATAACGGTTATACGCCAGAAACTGCGGTTCGATGTGTTGCTCTCCGGCAACGATTGGTGACGATAATACCCCACCCAAAGTGACGCTGGGCAGAACTTCTAACGCCTTCATGGCAAAAACCCCGCCGAGGCTGAGGCCAAAAACTGCCACCGCCGGGTATTTGGCAGCCATGTGCGCGACCGCCTTTTGCGTATCTGCCCACCACTGGTCAGGCGTCGCCGCCAAAACTGGTTGCAGATCGGCGTGGCCGTGGCCGGTGAATGTCGGCCCGTACACGCCATAGCCGGCCTGGTTCAACGCGGTCCCGAGCAGGCGCATATCGTTTGGGCTGCCCGTATATGCATGCAACAAGACGATCCCGATGTCTTGTCCTGGTTCTTCGAATGGTCGTGGTTCGCGAAACATTTGCACTCCTTGTCAACAACTCAGCAACATGGCCAAGCGTTTGAATCCTTGCTGATGCCTGCGGTGCGCTTCAAAAAAAGTCCCCCACTAGCTGCAGGAGACTTGCCGTTAATGCGATGAGAGATACACCAACACCAGAGCAAAGGCGAAGAACAGCACGCCTAAAAACACGGTGACTTTCTCCATGAACGCTTCAAAGCCCCGGGACTTCTGCTTACCGAATAAGTCAGTCGCACCGCCGGACAAAGCGCTCAGCGCATCTTGTTGTTTGCTGGGTTGCATCAAAGTTGCGATCACGATCAAAACCGAGTCGACGATGAGCAACGTCATGAATAGATTCTGCAAAGCTTAGCCTCCTACGCTTGCCGTCGCAAGTTAAACACTACTATCTTATAGGTTATCACAACGTGAAGCCAGTGACTAGTCTCCCAGACGCATCTGCACAAAACTCCCTGTCTGCACAACGACTTGATACCCGCTGGTAGCGAGTGCTTCTCGCAGCGCAGAAGCCGCCGCAACAGTCACCACGACGTCGTCGTGATAATGATACTGCCCCTGCACAAACGCCAACGCTTCTGCCACCAACTTCGTGGCAAAAGGGGCATCACTGATCTGCTCAGGTGCTGGCAGTAACAACAGATGCAGATCGGCGTCGGGAAACTCGCATTCGAGCACCGCCACCAGCTGATCGTCGGCAACGACCGCAAAATAATCGGCGCCGTTATCAGCAAAGATTTCGCCGAATTCGACCGGTTGGCGGTCTGGCGCCAGCGTCAAGTCTGCGGCGTCGCCGGTAAACTGCCAGGCGACATACGCCGCGGCTTCGATCCGATTTAAACGATGAATATCCATGATCAAGTCTCCTTTTGCAGGCGCTCGGCCAGTTTTTGGATCTGTTCGCGTACTTGGGCGCGCTTGTTGGCATCGACCAGCAGCACCAAGGTGTCCCCCGCGCGGATAACGGTGTCGCCGTGAGGGATCACTTGATTTTCACCGCGGTTGACCCCGATCAACAGCGTCTGGCTCGGCCAGGCAAAATCACGCACCTGCTTGCCTTCCAACGCGTCGCCGGCAAACACCGGCAGCTCCAGACGATCCATGCGGTGGATCGATTCGATTTTCTTGCTGACGGTCATCCGGCGTAACAAGGACTCGTAGATCGGCGCCCCGCCCAAGATATCCACAACGATATAAGCGACCAGAGACATCACCGCCATAGGCATCAGGTGGGTAAGATTACCCACCATCTCCGTAATCAATAAGATCGCGGTGAACGGTGCCTTCCCGATGCAAGCGAAGTAGCCGGCCATCGAGAAAATGATCAGGTTCATGACATAGACCCGCGGTAACAACCCCACCTGCACCATGAACACGCCATAGACCGCCCCGATCACCGCCCCTAAGCTGAGGATCGGCAGGAAGATCCCCCCAGGTAAGCCCGACCCGTAAGAGATCATGGAATAGATAAACCGCGCGGCAAAAATCGCCAGCAAGATCCCCAACGATGGCACCACACGCCCGAAGCCGACGATCATGCCGTTACCGCCACCGAGGATGCTCGGCGCCCACAGCCCCATCGGGATCACCAACAAAAACGGGATGATGCCTTGAAAATAGCGCGGGATGTGCGTTTTGACATACCATTTTGGCATCGCCAACAACACCCGCTGATACAAATAACCCAGCAACCCGAGCACGACCCCTAACACTAATAGGTGCCAGTAAAGCGTCACCGGCAGGCTACGCGAGTACACCAGGTGCAACACCGGCACCTCGCCAAAAACGTTCAGCGAGATGAAGTCTGACCCGAGCGCGCTTGCTAGCGCAGTGATCCAGACCAAGGGACTGAAGTTGTGATAGACCTCTTCTAAGACGAACAAGGTCCCGGCAATCGGGGCGTTGAACGCCGCCGCAAGCCCGGCGGCAGACCCTGAGGCGATCAAGATGCGCCGATCCGACCCTTGCCGATGCAACCCTTCTGCAACGCCTTGACCGACCGCCGCACCAAGCTGGATCGACGGGCCTTCACGCCCGAGGAAAAGTCCCGGCCCGATGCTCAAGATTCCGGCGACGAACTTTTTCCATAGCACGGACCACCAATGGAATTCCATCTCTCCGGCCAGCTGACCTTCGACCTGGGGAATCCCAGAACCAGAGATGCTCGGCTCGCTTTTGAGCAGTGCCGCCACGATGATGCTCAAGGCCACCATCCCGCCCGCCAACCAGGCAAGTTTGCCGGGCGTCGGGTCGCGATAGATGTGTTGGACAAAAATCAGGATGCGTTCGATGGAGAAACGAAACATGCTGATCACCGCGCCTGTCAGCAGTCCCACAACCAATCCTTGCAAGACAAACTTCAAGCGCGTGCCATCGATTTTGGCTTTAATTTTCAACAGACGTCCCCCCCAATACCAGACAAAAGCTATTTTCATTATACCGGTGCCTGCGGATGAAAAACAGCATTCTTTCCGACGTTGTCCGGCAGCGTCAGTCTTCTTTAGGATGTGTTTGAGATAGTGGTATAGGTCGGGTTTGGTGTGTTCCGGCCCTAGAGATGGCTGGAGCGGTGCGAGGCGCTCAGGAGCTAACTCTCCGCTTCGCTACGAGTGGATCTCCTTCGACGCCTTTGTTGTAAGCGGCAAGCCGCTAACAACAATGCCGCGCCTGAGCCATCTCGGGCCTCCACACACCAAACCCTGACGTTAACGTCCTGTGTCACCGGAAGTGGCAATTTCCAAGAGAGTAGAGATGGACTAGTGGCTGACAACACGTTTGATTCCGAATAGATTAGTTGTGATCAACGAAGTAAATCAGTTGTCCATGACATCAAATTATCCTGATACGCAGAATCTAGGGTGTGGGTGAAAGTGACGGAAGCAGGTCAATCTGACGTGGTGAGATTGCTGTTAGCGACTTGTCGCTTACAGCAAAGCGCAGGTGGAGATCCACTCAGCGAAGCTGAGTGGATCTCCGCCGAGCACCCTCTCCACGACAGATTGAAGCCTGCTGGTGTCGCTTTCGCCCGCACCCGACAGCTTACTGGTCTACCACACCCCAAATGCTTACGCTGCCAGACAACGACAGCACAAAAAAGCACTTCTCTGCGTCCAGAGAAGTGCTTTTGCGGAAGATTGGGAATTAACCCTTGTAGTTCTTAACTTCCTTAACGTTGTAGAAGGACTGGCGACCCTTGTATTGAGCAGAGGAGCCAAGTTCGTCTTCGATCCGCATGAGTTGGTTGTACTTCGCGATACGGTCGGTACGGCTCATGGAACCAGTCTTGATTTGGCCGGCGTTGGTTGCAACAACCAGGTCAGCAATCGTGGTGTCTTCGGTTTCACCGGAACGGTGGGAAACAACGGCGGAGTAGCCGGCTTCCTTAGCCATTTCGATAGCTTCGAAGGTTTCGGTCAAGGTACCGATTTGGTTAAGCTTGATCAAGATGGAGTTCGCAACGCCCATGTCGATACCCTTCTTCAGGTAGTCGGTGTTGGTAACGAACAGGTCATCACCGACAAGTTGAACTTTGTCGCCCAACTTAGTGGTGATTTCTTGCCAGCCTTCCCAGTCGTTTTCATCGATAGGATCTTCGATAGAAACAATTGGGTACTTCGCAACGAAGCCAGCGATCAAGTCGATGAATTCGGAAGTGCTGTAAGAAGTGTCAGGATCGGACCACTTCAGGGTGTAACGCTTGGTTTCTGGATCGTAGAATTCAGAAGAAGCAACGTCAAAGGCGATGGCAACATCGACACCTGGCTTGTAGCCGGCGTTGGTGATCGCTTCAACAAGGAATTCGAAAGCTTCTTCGTTGTCCTTCAAGTTAGGCGCGAAACCACCTTCGTCACCGACGGAAGTGATGTCACCCTTAGACTTCAAGAGGGCTTGCAAAGCGTGGAAAGTTTCGGAACCCATGCGGATGGCTTCGCGAACAGACTTCGCGCCAACAGGCATGATCATGAATTCTTGGAAGTCGATGGTGTTGGTAGAATGTGCACCACCATTGATGACGTTCATCATCGGGGTAGGAAGCACATGGCCGTTAGGGCCGCCAAGGTATTCGTACAATGGCAGACCAACTTCAGCAGCAGCTGCACGAGCAGCAGCCAAGGAAACACCAAGAATGGCGTTAGCACCGAACTTGCCCTTGTTAGGGGTACCGTCGGCTTCGATCATGGTCTTGTCGATCAGGCGTTGGTCGGTAACGTCTAAGCCGACAACTGCCTTAGCAAGTTCGTCGTTGACATGGCCAACAGCCTTCAAAACACCCTTGCCGCCGAAGCGATCTTTGTCACCGTCACGTAATTCAACGGCTTCGTGTTCACCGGTAGAAGCACCTGATGGTACAAGTGCACGGCCAAAGCCGCCATCTTCGGTATAAAGTTCAACTTCAACAGTAGGGTTGCCACGGGAGTCGAGGACTTCGCGTGCTAAAACGTCAGTAATAATAGACATGGATTTCTCTCCTTTAAATTAGGTTGAAAATTAATGTATATAAGGAACCAGCAACAGGAACCAGATTCGCGACTCCAGTTGTCATGCTGTGGTTTTTCGTCGAGTGCCGCAAGACAACGGCATTGTGTCTAAGACATCTCGGTCACGTCACGGCGTTGCCACAACGCATCCAAGCTATCCTACCCACATGCCTATAAACGTCGAGCGCCGCTCTGGTAAAGATTAGTCTTGGTAGTTAGCCAAGGCGATGAAGGATTCTGGGTCCATGGAAGCGCCGCCGACTAAGCCGCCGTCGATGTCTTCTTTGGCCATTAATTCCTTCACGTTAGCAGGCTTCACAGAACCGCCGTAAAGAATACGAACAGCATCTGCGGTTTCTGCATCATAAAGCTTCTTAACCGTTGCGCGAACGTGAGCAACGACTTCTTGTGCTTGGTCAGCAGAAGCAGTCTTGCCGGTACCGATCGCCCAGATTGGTTCGTAAGCGATAACGCTCTTCTTTACGTCATCAGCAGACAAGCCAACTAATGCACCCTCAACTTGGTAAGCAATCCAGTCGTTGGTTTGGCCAGCTTCACGCTGCTCGAGGCTTTCGCCACAGCAGATGATTGGGAGCAAACCGTTGGCAAGGATGGCCTTAGCCTTCTTGTTGATGTCTTCGTCGGTTTCGTGGAAATAGCCACGGCGTTCGGAGTGGCCGATGACAACATAGTCAAGACCCATTTCCTTTAACGCCTTAGGACTGGTTTCGCCGGTGAAGGCCCCTTCGTTTTCGAAGTAGCTGTTTTCAGCCGCAGTCTTCAACGGAGTCCCTTCAGCGCCTGCAACCAAGGTAGTCAAGTCGATTGCCGGTGCGGCAATAACGGTTTCAACCTTAGAAGCTTCAGGGAGCTTGCCCTTAACGCCATCCAAGAACGCCTGAGTTTCCTTAGGGTTCTTGTTCATCTTCCAGTTACCAGCCATGATAGGTGTACGCATGTTTTATCTCCTTTATTTGAGAAAAATACTTGGTGATCATCGTCGCGTGCCGCAAGCCGTCGCCTGAAGTCACGCAGATGCCATTTTGATCAACCTAGCCGTCGCCAAGTTGTTCTCTGGAATCGTCAAGCGTCACAAGGCCTCGGCCTTGCGTTGCTCGTGATGATTACTTGTTGGTGATCGCAGCGATACCAGGTAATTCCTTACCCTCAAGGTATTCAAGGGATGCACCACCACCAGTGGAGATGTGAGTGATCTTAGGTGCGATGCCAAGCTGCTTAGCAGCCGCAGTAGAATCGCCACCGCCGATGATCGTGGTTGCGTCGGTCAAAGCACCGAGTGCTTGGCCAACTTCCAAGGTACCCTTGGCGTAGTTGGACATTTCGAACACACCCATAGGGCCGTTCCAAACAACCGTCTTCGCGTCGGCAAGAACCTTCTTGAAGTCTTCAACGGACTTAGGGCCGATATCCAAAGCCATGTAGCCGTCAGGAATGTCACCTTCAACAACCTTATGAGGGGCGTCGTTGGAGAATTCGGTTGCGACCACGTTGTCAACAGGCAGAACCAGCTTGTCGCCGGCTTCGTCGATGATCTTCTTGGCAAGGTCGATCTTGTCGGTTTCAACCAAGGACTTACCAATGGAGAGACCCTTAGCTGCGTAGAAGGTATAGGTCATGCCGCCGCCGACAAGGATCTTGTCAGCTTTTTCAATCAAGTTGGAGATCACGCCGATCTTGTCGGAGACCTTCGCGCCACCTAAGATGGCAACGAATGGGTGCTTCGGGTTTTCAACCGCATCGCCCAAGAACTTGATTTCCTTTTCCATCAAGAAGCCAGCAGCTGCTTGTGGCATGTTGGAAGAGATACCAACGTTAGAAGCATGGGAACGATGAGCGGTACCAAAGGCATCGTTGACGAACAGGTCGCCAAGGCTTGCCCAGTACTTGCCAAGTTCAGGATCGTTCTTGGATTCCTTCTTGCCGTCAAGGTCTTCGAAACGTGTGTTTTCGACAACCAAAACGTCACCGTCGTTCATCTTAGCAATCGCATCTTCGAGTTCCTTACCGCGAGTAGCAGGTACGAAGGTAACCGGCTTCTTCAGCAATTCGCTCAAGCGGTCGGCAACTGGACGCAAGGACAATTCCTTCTTGTCTTCTTCGGTCTTAACGCGGCCAAGGTGAGAGAAGAGGATCGCCTTACCACCATTGTCGATGATGTATTGGATAGTCGGCAAAGCCGCAACGATACGGTTGTCGTCACCAATCACGCCGTTTTTGATCGGCACGTTAAAGTCGACACGAACGAGGACCTTTTTGTCCTTGACGTCCAAGTCAGAAACGATTAATTTCGCCATTGAATAAAACCCTCCTAATGAGTTGATGTATCTATTGAAACACCGCCGCTTGATCGATCCACGATGCTTAGATGACGATTCAATGAACTTTTGTCGTCATCTAAACACCGCGACTCGATTGCGTCGCGGTGCCTGATAGCAAAGCTATCAAAGAAAAAAGGCGGAGGGAGAAACTCCCTCCGCCCTCTTCATTACGGTTGTAAAGCTGTTAGCCAGTAATCAGATTACAGGGTAGCAAACTTCAGCAAGGTACGGATCATTTGGCAAGTGAAGCCATATTCGTTATCGTACCAAGCAACCGTCTTAACTAATTGGAAGTCACCTGCGGTGGTAACTTCGGTTTGGGTAGGATCGAAGACGGAACCGTAAGTGGTGCCGATGATGTCAGAGGAAACAACTTGATCAGCGTTGTAACCGAAGGATTCGTTACCTTCAGTGTGCTTCTTGATTGCTTCGTTGATCTGATCAGCAGTAACGTTTTTGGTCTTCAAGATGGAAACCAATTCGGTCAGGGAGCCGTCAACAACAGATACACGTTGTGCGTGACCCTGCAACTTGCCGTTCAGTTCTGGGATAACGATACCGATAGCCTTAGCAGCACCGGTGCTATGAGGAATGGTGTTCACAGCAGCGGAACGTGCAGCACGGAGGTTACCACCGCGAACAGGGCCGTCAAGCAGCATCTGTGTGGAGGTGTAAGCGTGAACCGTGGTCATGGTACCAACTTCGATACCGAATTCCTTGTTCAGGAAGTATGCCATCGGTGCAAGGCAGTTGGTCGTGCAAGAACCAGCAGAAACGATCTTGTCGTCGGAAGTCAAGGTGTCATCGTTAACGTTGTAAACGATGGTCTTGATCTTGCCTGCAGGAGCAGAGATCAGAACACGTTGTGCGCCAGCGTCCAAGTGAGCTTGGGCCTTTTCAGCAGAGGTGTAGAAACCGGTACATTCGAGGACGTATTCAACGCCGTCGTTCTTAACCCACGGAATGTTTTGAGCCTGAGGTTCAGCATAAACGCGGTATTCCTTACCGTTAACAACGATACCGTTGTCGGTCGCGCTAACTTCGCCTGGGAAAGTGCCATGAGTGGAATCGTACTTCAGCAGGTGAGCCAACATAGCTGGGCTGGTCAAGTCGTTAATTGCAACAACTTCGATGTCGCCAGATTGTGCGCCTAATTCGAAGATGCGGCGGAAAGCCAAACGACCGATGCGGCCGAAACCATTGATACCAATTTTAACAGTCATGCTAAAATTTCCTCCTTTAGGAAATAAGAGTTTTATTCTAACGGGTCTCCCCAGTTAAAATCGAGTTTGCAGCACCGACGTCCGTGATTAACCACGTACGGCTCGGTGCGTTGTGCATGTATGCGGCGATCGCCTGGGCTTTAGAACGTCCACCAGCAATCGCAAACACATACGGGATATGATCAAGATCCGGAATGGTCAAGCCAATTCTTGGGATCTTGTAAATAACCTCGCCTTCGCGATTAAAAAACGTGCCGAAGGTTTCTGAAACTGCATGTTGCTCACGCAGTTTCTGTAAGGCTGAAGGTGGCATAGACCGGCGTTTCGCCATGATCAATGCATCACCTATACTATGGATCACTACCTGCGCATTGTCAATCATTTGTAACACTTCTTGCACCGCAGGTTCCTTAAGAAGTGGTTGGTAGGTTTGCTCACTCACATTTTCTGGAATGTACAACACCTTGAAGCGGCTGTCGGTCGCTTCCGCCATGCTTGCAGCAACGGAATTGGCCTGGATGGCGACGGCTTCACCGACGCCTCCGCGTGCAGGAACAAACGTCAATTCCCGCCCAGTCGACAGTTTGTAGGTCAACTGTCCGGCGACTCTGGCCATTGTGCTACCGCCCATCACGGCGATAGTCAATCGTCCGGCAGGCAACACGACCTGCATCGTCGAATCGAGCAACTTACCCATCTCATCAAGCACACGCACGCTTTGATCAGCGTCGCCGTTGACGATCAGGCAATGATCGATGCCAAGCTTTGCGGCCAGACGCTTCTCATCATCCTTGAAGCCGAGTAATTGGTTCATCAACGTCTCAAGGCCTTGGAACACGTCCAAACCTTTACCGGTCAAAACCATGCCTGACTTCGACGATTCGATCAACCCAAGTTGACGCAGATAATCACATTCTGTCCGCAACACGCGCTCAGAAATCTTCATCTGGTCTGCCAACGTGCGGCGCCCAACTGGTGCTAACCAGTTGATATACTGCAGGATCTGATAGCGCTTAGTCACGACGCCAACCAGATCTGGAGCGATGGCTTCGATCCAGCCGAATTCAGATTGCATCTTGCACCAACTTCCGCGGGTCGTTATTTGTCCAACGTAGTCAAACAGCGACCCATGCTGGGCAAAAAAATTAGGAATCTCAGAACAACTCTGCACTCCCTACCAACGTGTCTTATTATAACAACCCGCCAAAAGCCGTGCAAGCCAAAACCCTCAAGAAGTCGCACATCTTCTTTCAGATGGAATGTTTTGTTCAGCAACGGACCCGGCATTCGCGATGCAAAGGCTTTCTCGATTTGCAATTCCGCCTTTTTAGATGAAAACGTTCGGGGGTATTCTCACGGGGTTTTCATTTTCAAGCATCCATCGCACACAAAAAGCGTGCATCGCGGCACGCCTTTTGATTCACTAAAATTACTTTTGATCAGCCTTGTCGACCAAGATATCATCGATCAGACCATAATCCTTGGCTTCTTGCGCAGTCAAGTAGTGATCACGTTCAGTATCGGCTTTGATCGTATCCATGTCTTTCCCAGTGGCATCAGATAAAATCTTGTTCAAGCTCAACCGTGCCTTCAAGATCTGTTCAGCAGCGATCTCGATTTCGGTTTGTTGACCTTGGGCACCGCCTAATGGCTGGTGGATCAAGACTTCTGAATGTGGCAAAGCAAAACGCTTGCCTTTAGTCCCAGCTGCTAACAGGACAGACGCCATGGAAGCTGCCATCCCGATCGCGATGGTCTGCACGTCAGACTTGATCAGGTTCATCGTGTCTAAGATCGCAAGCCCTGAGGTGATGACACCACCTGGTGAGTTGATATACATGTAAATATCTTTTTCGGAGTCTTGCGCGTCCAAGAAGAGCAATTGGGCGATGATGGAGTTAGACACCTGATCATTGATTTCGCCGGATAACATGATGATCCGGTCTTTGAGTAAGCGCGAGTAAATGTCGTAGGCGCGTTCGCCACGGCTAGTTTGTTCAACGACTGTTGGTACTAACATAATATTCCTCCTTGATTACCACGTGGGATTAGCACTCATTTGAATACAGTGCTAAGCATACGTCAAAAGTCAAAAAAGGTCAAACCCTACGTGGAAATTTTTTTACTGTCATAAGCATAGCACAGCCGCCAATCATCCAAAAAGAAATCAGCGTTTTTTTGCAAAAGAAAAACGCCTATCACTAGACGTTTAATCTTTCCGCTATGCGGTTTCTGCGCAGCCCGGGAGTCGAACCCGGATTTCGAGAACCGGAATCTCACGTGCGATCCATTACACTAACCGCGCAAGTACTTAATTATCTTACGCGATTCAGTTGCACTTTGCAAGTGATTTAGCCACGTAATTCTGCATCCGCCACTTCGCTCAGCTTGGCGTCGACATTATCGACCCCATCCTTGATCTTGCGGTATTCATCAACGGACATGTCGACTTTGTTGATACACGAGCCGACGTGTTGGTAGATGTCTTCGCGCAATGCTTCAGCCTTGTCGGTGAGGCTGACATCGACGCGGCGTTCATCGACGGTCGAACGCGAACGCGTGATCCAGCCATCTTTTTCCAGCCGCTTCATCAAGGGCGTCAGCGTCCCGCTATCTAATGAAAGCGTCTGGCCGACTTCCTTCACCGACATCGTGCCGTGTTCATACAGCGACAACAACGTGATGTATTGCGGGTAGGTCAGTTTGTACTGTGCGAGCGCCTGTGAATAGAAGTGGTTGAACTGCTTTTGCGCCTTGTAGATCGAAAAACACAGTTGCTCATCTAACAAAATCGGTTTTGCCATGGTGTTACCTCCCAAGTCTGTCCCAAATATATGAAAGCGATAAATTCACTCACAACTTATTGTACACGATTATCTGGACGTTGCAATCCGTTTGTATACAAAATAATTGCCGTCTACAACAGTAGGCGACAATTATTTCGACTATTATACACAATCATGCATCTTTGGGTTGTTGATATCCTTCGGCAATTTGGTTTAACTTGCGTAAACGGTGATTGATCCCCGACTTGGAAATCGCCCCGCTGGGCACCATTTCACCCAACTCTTTGAGTGAAACATCAGGATGGGCCAGGCGCAAGGCCGCCACTTCTCGTAGCTTTTCGGGCAACGTATCCAAGCCGACATGACTCTTCAGGTAGTTAATGTTTTCGATCTGCTTGTGCGCCGCGTCCACGGTTTTGTTGAGGTTGGCGGTTTCACAATTCACCAGCCGGTTGACGGAGTTGCGCATGTCGCGAACGATACGTACGTCTTCGAACTTGAGCATCGCGTTGGTCGCCCCGATCACCTGCAAAAAGTCAGCAATCTTCTCGGCTTCTTTGAGGTACACAATGTAGCCACTGCGTCGCTCGACGGTACGCGCGTTTAACCCAAAATCGTTCATGATCGTCAAGATGTCTTCGTTGTGATCTTGATACAAAGAGTAAACCTCGAGATGATAGCGCGAAGTTTCGGGATTGTTCACGGAACCACCAGCCAAAAACGCGCCGCGTAAGTACGACCGGCGCCGTTGCTCTTCGCCCATGATCTTGGCACCGATGGCGGTTTGAATCGACAGCCCACTTTGATCGAGGATATCCAGATCCGCCAGAATCTCGTTGACGCGGTTGCTCAGCCGCACCACGTATTGATTATTCTTCTTCAGCTTCATTTTCCGCCGCACGATCAGATTGGCTTCAACATGGTAAACTTGCTTCATTAACGCGTACAACCGCCGGGCGATCGCCGGGTTTTCAGTTTGCACGTTCAACACAAACTGATGGTTCAAGATTCCTAAGGTCCCGTTCATCCGGATCAAGGCAGACAACTCCGCCTTGGCATGTTCCGGGTGTACCTCCAGTTGCGTTAGCTCTTTTTTGACTGTACTGGCAAAACTCGCCATGTGCTCACCTCTTTTTCATCGTGCCGACCTGAAAGGCCAAGTTCAAGATCTCTGCGGCCACCTTGTCGCCATCGTGGAACACCCCGTGATCGCGCAGCTTCAAGAAGTCGGCCGAGATCACACGACACCCCATCTTGCGCAAGGCGGCATAATCGGAGGTCACCGGACTGGAGATTTCGTTGTACTTCTGGCGGTCGAGGTAATGTGCCGGAACGGGTTTGATGTTGACCAACACCGTATCGACAAAGGCCTCGCCAAGATGGTCATGCAACACCTGAACGTGCTGGGCATCGGTGAAGTTTTCCGTTTCACCTTTTTGCGTCATAATATTGACGATGTAGATGACCTCAGCCTTGGTTTGCTTCACCGCTTCCCCAAGGTTCTTGATCATCAAGTTGGGTAAAATGCTGGTGAACAAACTCCCAGGCCCCAACACGACCACATCAGCGTCCATGATTGCAGAAATCACTTCTTGTTCAGCGACAGGTTCCTGATGATCGTTAGGATCAGACTCTTCAACATGAACGCGACTAATCGTCTTGCCAGCCGCTGAAATCTCGGCTTCACCGGCCTGCGTGGTGCCATCGGTGAAGGTCGCGTGTAGCGTCAAAGGCTTGTTGGACGCCGGGTAAACATGTCCGTCAACATTGAGCATCTTCGACAGCACCTGAATCGCCGGGAAGATTCCTCCCTTCATCTCCGACAACGCCGCGATGATCAAGTTGCCAATCGCATGGCCAGAAAAGAAACTGTCGCTGGAGTTGAACCGGTATTGGAAGACATCTTGTTGGACACCAGGCATGTCCGATAAGGCCACCAAGACGTTACGGATATCGCCAGGCGGCACGACGTTGATGTAGTTGCGGATGACGCCGCTAGAGCCGCCGTCGTCGGCAACGGTGACGACCGCCGTCACGTCAGCATCTTGTTCGTGCAACGCCTTGACGATCACCGGCAAGCCGGTGCCGCCACCGATCACGACGACTTTAGGGCGTCGCCCGCGAATGACGCGAATAATTTTGTTTCCATTAACACTCATGAGCGATTCACCGTCGCTTTACGCTTATTGATGTCACGATGGGTGATATCGACCGGATAGGCTGCTTCAAAAGCATGGCCGATCCGCTCAGCGAAGGCGACGCTGCGATGCTGACCGCCGGTGCAACCGATGGCGATCGTCACCGCCGTTTTACCTTCTTGCTGGTACTGCGGCATGATCTCTGCGAGCATCGCGTAGAACTTCTGGTAGAACGATTCCGCCTGCGGATTATCCATGACATAGTCATACACGGGCTTTTCCAAACCGGTCTTTTGCCGGTATTCCGGCACGTAATACGGGTTTGGTAAAAACCGCACATCCATGACAATGTCAGCATCGATTGGTAAGCCGTACTTAAACCCAAACGACATGACTTCCAGGTGGAACGTCGGGTGCTCGGCCGATTTAAAGGTCACAAACAACTTCTCCCGTAGCTGACGCGGGCTGAGGTTGGTAGTATCGATCACCACCTGCGCACGGTTGCGTAACTCGGTCAGCAAACCGCGCTCTTTTTGGATGCCATCCATCAACCGGCCTTCCATTGCCAATGGGTGGCTACGGCGGGTTTCTTTGTAACGCGAGACTAATTCTTCATCGGTCGCGTCTAAAAACAGGATCTGCGAGGTGACAAACGCCGTTGAATCGAGGTTTGCCAACATGTCGATGACCTGGTCGTAGAAGGACTGCGCGCGCAGATCGACGACCATCGCCACTTTGGTGATTTTGCCGGATTCTTTTAAAAGCTCACCGAACTTCGGCAACAAGGCCGGTGGCATGTTATCGACACAAAAATACCCAAGATCTTCAAAAGACTGGATTGCTACGGTTTTACCGGCGCCAGACATCCCGGTGATAATTACCAGTTTCAAGGGTTGATCAGCCATACTATCCCCTCCATACGCGTCTAAGACGCTGTGATAGGTACGCTGGCAATTATAACATGCCGGGCGTGTCAATGACACACCCGGCTTTCGTTATCACACCAGCAAATAAAAGACCCGCGCACCAACCATTGGTTCCGCAGGCCAAAGCAAAAGCTTAAATATTGCGCCGGGCAAACGCCGTGATAATCGCATTGACCCCCCAGATGAAGAAGAACATGGCCAACAGTGTCACGATCCCGACGGCGGAAATCACTGGTTGCATAATAAACAGCAAGCCAACGAAGATAGACAACACATCTAACACGATGTTGATAACGAACCACACCGTCCCGGCTCGACGAAGATGACCGGCGTTAAGTAAGTTGGCAATACTATCGATCAAGAACCAAGCAGCGAAGAAATATGCGATCGCCAACACCGCGGTTTCCAGATTGAACACGAACAAGACCCCGACCACGATGTCCAAGATCCCGGCCAATCCAGATACCCAAGCCAACCCGCCGGTCAGTTCGCGCAACTTGGAAAATGCCGCCAGAGTCGCGACCCCGCGGATGATCGCGATGATTGCAAAGATAAAGCTCAGCGTCATCATCGTCGCGCCTGGATTGCGCCACATCACGATCGCCCCGATCAAAAGCGCGACGCCGGTGATAAATTCGCCCCAATCAAAACCCATTCTCGTTCGTTGACTAAACATAATATCCCTACTTTCATTGAGTTCCCTTTCATTGTACACGAAACCCTCTCCAAAACGAACCTGTCCAAATCCGTCAACTAAAAAAAGCAGGCGTCCGCACCCCCTTAGACCGGGTTTACAGACACTTGCCGTTGGCAATACTTACATTCACTTGTTAGCTTTGGCCGCCATCCGCGCCTTATCGCGTTCCAAAATTGGCTTGAGATACTGACCGGTGTAGCTGTTAGGCACTTCTGCGATCTCTTCCGGCGTCCCGGTGGCGATGACAGTACCGCCACCGTCGCCACCTTCAGGGCCCAGATCGATCAGCCAATCAGCGGTTTTGATGACGTCGAGGTTGTGTTCGATCACCAAAACGGTGTTACCTTCGTCAACCAACCGTTGCAAAACTTCCAGTAAGCGGCCGATGTCGTCGACATGCAAACCGGTGGTAGGTTCATCAAGAATGTAGAAATTCTTCCCAGTCGATAGCTTCTGCAGCTCAGAGGCCAGCTTCATGCGCTGCGCTTCCCCGCCGGAAAGCGTGGTGGCGCTTTGGCCCATGGTGACATAGCCTAGGCCGACGTCGATGATTGTCTGCAACTTGCGGGCGATCTTCGGGATCGGGGCAAAGAACTTCACAGCTTCGTCAATCGTCATGTCTAAGACGTCAGAGATGCTCTTACCTTTGTAGGTGACTTCCAGGGTTTCAGAATTGTACCGTTTGCCGTGGCAGACTTCACATGGCACGTAGACATCAGGTAAGAAGTTCATCTCGATCTTGATGATGCCGTCACCTTTACAGTTTTCACAGCGGCCGCCTTTGACGTTGAAAGAAAAGCGTCCTTGGGTGTAGCCGCGGAGCTTGGCCTCGTTGGTTTGGGCAAACAGCGCGCGAATATCGTTGAACACCCCGGTGTAAGTCGCCGGGTTAGACCGCGGTGTGCGACCAATCGGGCTTTGGTCGATATCGACCAGCTTCTCGATGTTTTCCCAGCCTAACAGCTGCTTGAACTTACCCGGCTTGTTGGAGTTACGGTAAAGCTTTTGCGCCAGCGCCCGCTTGAGGATCGAGTTGACCAGCGTCGACTTGCCAGAACCGGACACGCCGGTGACGGCAATGAACTTGCCAAGAGGAAAATCAACATCGATCTGCTTGAGGTTGTGGTCTGCGGCGCCGGTGATCCGGATCGCCTTGCCGTTGCCTTCCCGGCGTGTGGTCGGGACCGGAATGAACTTCTTGCCGGCGAGGTACTGGCCGGTTAGCGACTTGCGCGAGCGCATGACCTGCTTGGGTGTACCTGCGGCCATGATGTACCCGCCGTTGTCCCCGGCCCCGGGGCCAACGTCGATCAAATAATCCGCTGCCAGCATCGTGTCTTCGTCATGTTCAACGACGATCAAGGTGTTGCCGAGATCGCGCATCTTCTTCAAGCTGCGGATCAAGCGATCGTTGTCGCGCTGATGCAACCCGATTGATGGTTCGTCTAGGATGTACAACACGCCACTGAGATTCGAGCCGATCTGCGTCGCCAGCCGGATCCGCTGAGCTTCACCGCCTGACAGCGTGCCGGCGCTACGACTAAGCGTCAGGTAATCCAGCCCGACGTTTTCCAAGAACGTCAAGCGGTCGTTGACTTCCTTAACGATCGGCTGGGCAATGATCTTTTCGCCTTCACTCAACTGAATACTTTGAAAGAATGGCAGGGCATCTTTGATTGCTAGGTTGCTAGCTTCTGCGATGTCTTTGCCTTGTACCTTGACCGCCAGCGCCTGGCGATTGAGCCGCTTGCCGTGGCAAACCGGGCAGGTCAATGCGGTCATGTACTGGCGCATTTGATCGGAACCGAAAGCGTAGTTGTTGGAATGATACCGGCGCTCGACGTTGTTCATCACACCTTCAAACGGCGCGTCGACATCGCGCACGCCAAAATCACTGTCTGCATGAAAATGGAACTCCTTGCCGCCGCTACCGTACAGAACGAGGTCTTGTTGCGCCTTGCTCAGGTCTTGCCACGGCTTGTCCCGCGGAATCTTGAACGCGTCACAGGCCTGACGCAACATCGATGGGTAGTAGTTGGCCGTCGCGGAACTCCACGGCGCCACCGCGCCTTGATCGATGGTTAGCGTCGGATCGGGAATCACCAGATCAACATCGACATCGAGCTTCATCCCCAGCCCGTCACATTCTTCGCAGGCCCCAAAAGGCGCGTTGAACGAAAATAGTCGCGGCTCCAGCACCCCGATCGTGAAGCCACAGATTGGGCAGGCAAAATGTTCCGAGAACACCAGCGGGTCGCCGCCGATGACATCCACGGTGGCATAGCCTTCGCTCAGCCGCAATGCGGCTTCAAACGAATCAAACAACCGGCTGCGGTTGTCCGCGTCATCTGGCTTGACCACGATCCGGTCGATCACGATATCGATGTCGTGGTTTTTGTTCTTGTCCATCTCAAAATCAGCGGAGGCATCCATTACCTCACCGTCGACACGCATGCGGACATAGCCTTCGCGCACGATCTTCTCTAAGACCTTCTTGTGTGCGCCTTTTTTGTGGCGGACGATCGGGCTGAGGATCTGGATGCGGGTACGCGGTTCAAGCTTTTGCACGCGGTTGACCATCTGCTCAACGCTTTGGCTGGTGATCGGGGTCCCGTCGTTGGGACAGATCGGATGACCGATCCGCGCCCACAACAGCCGCAGGTAATCGTTGATCTCGGTCACCGTGCCGACGGTCGAGCGCGGGTTTTTGCTGGTGGTTTTTTGATCGATGGAAATCGCCGGACTCAGCCCGTCGATGGAATCGACATCAGGCTTGTCCATCTGTCCGAGAAACTGGCGGGCATACGCGGACAGGCTTTCAACATAGCGCCGTTGGCCTTCCGCATACAACGTATCAAACGCCAGGCTGGACTTGCCAGAACCACTCAGGCCGGTCATGACGACCAGCTTGTTGCGCGGGATCGTCACATCGATATCCTTGAGGTTATGCGCACGCGCACCATGAATTACAATCTTATCATTTGCCAAAAAAATCACATCTCCGCTTTGAGTTCTAGAATCGTATCGCGCAAGGTCGCGGCCTGCTCGAAATCAAGCTTCTTGGCCGCCGCTTGCATCTGGCCTTCAAGGTTAGCCACCAGCTGCTGGCGCTCTTTTTTCGTCATGTCCGCCAAGTCAACCTCGGCGAAACTCTTATCTTTGTCGCTGGCCTTCACGTCGCTGGTATCGACGCTGGAAATCGCGTCGCGGATCGGCTTGATGATGGTCTTGGGCGTGATGCCGTGGTCTTTGTTGAACTGCTCTTGGATCGTGCGCCGCCGCTGGGTTTCGCTGATCGCCCCTTGCATCGAGTCGGTCATCTTATCCGCATACATGATGACCTTCCCATGGCTGTTACGCGACGCGCGACCGATGGTTTGGATCAGCGACCGTTCCGCGCGCAAGAAGCCTTCTTTATCTGCATCCAAGATCGCGATCAACGAAACCTCGGGGACGTCGATCCCTTCACGCAACAGGTTGATCCCGACTAGCACGTCGAACTTGCCCAAACGCAGGTCGCGGATGATCTGCGTCCGCTCCAGCGTCTTGATGTCGGAATGCAAATAACGCACATGGATCCCCATTTCTTTGAGATAGTCGGTCAAGTCCTCGGCCATCTTCTTGGTCAAGGTCGTGACAAAGACCCGCTCGTGTTTGTCGATGCGCTTGTTAATCTCAGACACCAGGTCATCGATTTGTCCCATGATTGGCCGCACTTCGATCACCGGATCGAGCAGGCCGGTCGGCCGAATGATCTGCTCGGCGACATCTTTTTTGGGCACACGATCCAGTTCGTAAGGTCCCGGCGTCGCCGAGACGTACAAGATACGATTGACGTGTTTCTCAAATTCTTGCAGCGTCAGCGGTCGGTTATCCAGCGCACTGGGCAGGCGGAAGCCATAGTCGATCAAGGTCTGTTTCCGCGCCCGGTCGCCGTTATACATCCCCCGCACCTGTGGCATTGTCACATGGCTTTCATCCACCATGATTGTGAAATCCTTCGGGAAAAAGTCTAACAGCGTGAATGGTGGCTCGCCTTGCTTACGGCCTTCCATGTGACGCGAATAGTTTTCAATCCCGTTGGTATAACCCATCTCTTTGAGCATTTCGATATCGTAGTTGGTGCGTTGCTCCAAGCGCTGAGCTTCCAGCAACTTGCCTTCATCGCGCAACTCCGCCAGCCGCTCGTCGAGTTCAGCGGCGATACGCCGGATCCCTTCTTCGAGCTGATCGTCTGAAGTCATGAAATGCGTCGCCGGGAAGATCGACACGTGTTGGCGGCTACCGACGACTTCACCGGTCAAGGCGTCGACTTCGGTAATCCGATCGATCTCGTCACCAAAAAATTCCACTCGGATCGCGTGATCGTCACGGCTGGCCGGGAAAATCTCAACCACATCGCCGCGCACGCGGAAGCGTCCGCGCTGGAAGTCAATGTCGTTGCGATCAAACTGGATATCGACCAGTTGCCGCAACAAGGTATTGCGGTCGATCTCCATCCCCACGCGCAGGCTTAAGACATGGTCGCGGTATTCTGTCGGTGACCCTAACCCGAAGATCGAAGATACCGACGCCACCACGATCACATCGTTGCGTTCCAAGAGTGCGCTGGTGGCCGAGTGCCGGAGCTTATCGATCTCGTCGTTGATTGCAGAATCTTTTTCGATATAGGTGTCAGAGCTTGGCACATAAGCTTCAGGTTGGTAGTAATCATAATAGGAGACGAAGTATTCCACCGCGTTGTGCGGGAAGAACTCCTTGAACTCACCGTATAGCTGGCCCGCCAGCGTCTTGTTGTGAGAAAGGATCAGCGTCGGCTTGTTGAGATTGGCGATCACGTTGGACATCGTGAAGGTTTTCCCGGTCCCGGTCGCGCCCAGCAAGATCTGTTCTTTTTCCCCGTTCAAGAAGCCTTGGGTCAACTTCTCGATGGCTTGCGGCTGATCGCCGGCCGGCTGATAAGGCGAAACCAGCTCAAACTTCTTCTCTGGCATACGTTCGATCATTCAACAATTCCCCCTATATGAACAGCAACAAAAAAGTCGGAACGCTAATTCCAACTTCAACACGTTTATATTCTAACACAGCGAACAAACATTCGCTAACCTTCGATTAGCAATTTTATTTGTGCATAATCGCCCGCGTTAGCTTCGTCAGCATGTCACGATCGGCGAACTCTTCGTTGAGCATATCGGGCAAAATCTCACGGATGAAATAATCCACGCTCGGGCGCTTGGCAAACGACATGATCACCGACAGGCTTTCCGTGTAGATGTTGACGTAGACCCGCTCGGGGTTGCCTTTTTCGATTTCACCAAAAGACTCATACAACAGATCAACCTTGTCAGCGATACTCAGGATCTGTCCTTCCAAGGTATCATCTTTGCCTTGCGACAGCCGGCGGCGATAGACGTCTTGATATTCTGGCGGGATCTCGTTTTGGATGAAGTTTTCCGTCATCGACTCTTCGACATCGGCCAACATCTCACGCAGCGCTGGGGTCGCGTATTTCACCGGCGTCTTGATGTCACCAATGAAGCGTTCGGTGTAATCGTGATTCAAGGCCTTCTCGTATAACGACTGCCAGTTGACCGTGTTGCCGGCGTGTTCTTCGATATCACCAAGCATCTGGGCGATCTCCGCCACCTTGAAACTATGCGCCGCCACACTATGTTCTGCATACTTGAAAAACCCCGGTGCGCGACGCAACGATTCCAAACTGTTGAGTCCCTGAATAAATTCATGCATGCCCATCACGCTCACCTCCACATTAAAATCCCACTCATGGTAGCATATCACCATGCGACTCACAAGACGCCTAGCGCTTGTCGTCTTGAGTGGCCTTCAGCGCGCGAGTCTGCTTGTAAATATCCCACGCCAGGATCACGATCAATAGCGCATCCAAGCCGACCTGAAGCAGTTGGTGGGCCTGCAGATTCTGCCATAACATGTCAGCCCACAACATGGCACACCCGACGAAGCCCCAGATGCGCGTCGTCGGTTTGGCCCAGATTCCTTTTTTGCCGCGATACAAAAGCATCCCTACCGTCAACAGCGCCACGATCATTAACATCTCGCTACCTCCACGTCTGAAGTTATTGCCGTCTTCTCTATTATAAAGAAAAACACACAGCCTGCCTAGGCAAGCTGTGTGTCAATTGCTTATTCAGTACGGAACGCCGTCAAAGCGGCTTCAAAAGCTTCGAGCTTCTTGTCCGCTTCCGCTGCAGAATCAGCGCTGGTGCCAACGTAGAACTTTACCTTCGGCTCCGTACCAGAAGGCCGAATCGCGATCCAAGTTCCATCGGCCAAGATGTACTTCAACACGTCTGATACTGGCATATCGATTTTTTCGACAGTACCGTCAGCCCGCTTAGCACTTTGCGCTTTGTAGTCTTCGACTTCGGTGATCGCCACACCGGCAAAGTCACTCGGCTGATGTTCACGGAACTTGCTCATCAACGCGGCCATTTCTGCAGGGCCTTGGACCCCTTCAAAATCGACACCGACAGTCTTCTCAGCAAAATAGCCATAGCGCGCATACAAAGCTTGGATGCCGTCATAAAGCGTCATGCCCTTGGACTTGTAGTATGCCGCAACTTCCGCCAACAAGACGGTGGATTGGATTGCATCCTTGTCGCGGACGAACGGCTTGATCAGATAACCGTAGCTTTCTTCGAAGCCAAACAAGAATTCGTGCTCGCCGGTTTCTTCATAGTGCTTGATCTGATCGCCAATGAACTTGAAACCCGTTTCGACGTTGATCATGTCCACGCCGTAATCCTTGGCGATCGCCGTCGCCAATTCGGTGGAAACGATCGACTTCACGACCGCCCCGTTGGCTGGCAGCGTGCCGGCTTGCTTACGAGCTTCCAAGATGTAATGCAACAACAGGCTGGCAATCTGATTGCCGGTCAGCAGTTGATACTCAGACCCTGTCCACACCGCGGTGCCCAGCCGGTCAGCATCAGGATCAGTCGCAATCAGCACGTCTGCGTGAGACTTTTTGCCCAGCTCGATCGCCATGTCAAATGCCTGCGGGAATTCAGGGTTCGGGAACGGCACCGTTGGGAACTCTGGATCAGCCACAGCCTGCTTAGCCACCAGCTGGAAGTGCTCGAAGCCAGCATTACGCAATGCCATCTGTGCCGGGATCCGACCAGTACCGTGTAGCGGCGTGTAGATCAAAGACATGTCGCGACCGGTAGACGCGATCAAATCTTTATTGATCGAAACCGTGGCCACAGCTGCATAATACGCTTCATCGACATCTTCACCGATCAAAGTCATCAACTTCTGATCGCGCAACTCGCGCGTCGTCAGCGTCTTGATAGTGAACAGATCATCGACACTACGCACGTATTCGGTAATGCGATCCGATTCTTCAGGTGGCATTTGGCCACCATCAGGACCATAAATCTTATACCCGTTGTATTGCTTCGGGTTATGGCTGGCGGTGATCATAATGCCGGCATAGGTGTGCAGATACCGCACAGCGAATGATAGCTCTGGGGTCGGCCGCAAGGAATCAAAAACAAAACTACGGATGCCATGTGCCCCTAAAACAGCCGCCGCTTCATGTGCAAACGTCTCGCTTTGATAGCGAGAGTCAAACGAAATTGCGACCCCGGCCGTTTTTTGCGCCGCGTCTAAGGTGTCCATAAACCGTGCCAAACCTTCAGTCGCTTGGCGCACTGTGTAGATGTTCATGCGGTTGATGCCGGCGCCGATCACCCCACGCATGCCCGCGGTACCGAATGCCATCGGCACTGCAAACGCCTCTTCTTGTGTCTCTTCATCAGAAGCCATTGCGTCGACTTCTTTCTTCAGAGAGGCATCCAAGTCGGTAGCGTCTGCCCACCGTTGGTAATTCTCGTGATAACCCATTACATTCAACTCCATTTCATCATTGTCATTTTCATAACCGGTTTCATTATACTATATCTAACGCAAAAAGGATTCTAAAAGGCTTAAAGATCCTTCAACGATTTTCAACAACCGCATTCAATCTCCTGCCGCTACAACTCAGTCGACTATGAGCAAAAGAAAAAGGCCACGACTGATTGTCGTGACCCATTTAGACTCATTATGCTTGCACGGTGAGATCTTCATCTTGCAAACTTTGGATATAATCGAACACAGACTGGCCAGCCTGGCCGCCGTCACCGACAGCAGTTGTGATCTGACGCAACGTCTTGGCACGGACATCTCCGATGGCGAAGATGCCAGGCACCTTGGTCGCCATGTTTTCGTCGGTTGGGATCCAGCCGGCGTCATCGAGGATCCCGACGTCTTGGAAGCCGTCGGTCAGCGGCATGATGCCAACATAGATGAAGACCCCTGAAGCCGGGATCACATGGCTTTCGCCAGTGACCTTGTCGGTGTAACGCACACCAGTGACCTTCATGTCATCCCCCAAGATTTCTTCGGTGTTGGCATTCCAGACAAAGTTAATCTTTTCGTTGGCAAATGCGCGCTTTTGCAAGATCTGTTGGGCGCGCAACGTGTCGCGCCGGTGCACAATCGTTACCTTGCTGGCGAGCTGGGCGAGATAGGCGCCTTCTTCGATCGCAGAATCACCGCCGCCGATCACGACGACTTCCTTGTTCTTGAAAAACGCGCCATCGCAGACGGCACAGTAAGACACCCCGCGGCCACCATAGTTTTCCTCGCCGGGAACGCCAAGCTTACGATGTTCTGCCCCGGTGGCAATGATGACCGCCTTGGCTTCATAAGTGCCTTCGTCGGTTTCGACGATCCGCTTATTACCTTCCACCTTCAACGCTGTGACGTTGCCATAAGCGTATTCAGCCCCAAACTGGGTGGCTCCATCATACATCTGTTGGCCTAAATCAGGACCCATGATGGATTTGAAACCAGGATAGTTCTCGATCGCAGCGGTATTATTCATCTGGCCGCCGTAAATTCCTCGATCCAGCATCAACACGCTGAGGTTCGAGCGCGACGCGTATAACGCCGCCGTCATGCCGCCAGGTCCGGCACCGATCACAATGACATCGTAAGTTTTCGTCATCTCACATATCCCTCCACTTATCTTTCGTAAGTCTTATTATAGTGCACACAATTGAATTTAGCAACCCCGCCTAGCCTTGTTGGAGGTGAAAATCAAACTCCGGCTTACCAGCACGCTTCATCAGCTCACCAATGACCGCTTTGATCGGGGCATCTTCATACAGCACCTGATAGATGGCACTAGAAATCGGCATCTCGACATCAAGTTCTTGCGCCAGTTCATGAACGACCTTGGCCGTCGAATACCCTTCGACGACCATCCCCATGTTGTCTAACACCTCTTGAACACTTTGGCCTTGACCCAAGCCGTTGCCGGCCCGCCAGTTACGTGAATGCACACTGGTACAGGTCACGATCAAATCCCCGACACCAGACAAGCCGATGAAGGTCATCGGATCAGCCCCCAGACGCACGCCTAAGCGTGTGATTTCGGCCAACCCGCGCGTCATCAATGCCGCTTTGGTGTTATCGCCGTAACCCAAACCGTGCAGCGCGCCGGCGCCGATGGCGATAACGTTTTTCAACGCTGCGCCCAGTTCGACGCCAGTCACGTCTTGGTTGGTATACAACCGGAAGTAATCGTTCATGAACAGCTTCTGGATCGCTGTCGCGGCGGCGAGACTCTTGGAAGCAGCTGCCAAGGTCGTGATGTCCTTGGTGGCGACGTCTTCAGCGTGGCTAGGTCCGGAAATCACCACGATGCCGCTGTGGCATGTCTCTGGCAACACGTCTTCGAGCACCTGAGATACCCGCAACTTGCTACCGCGTTCCAGACCCTTGGCGGCATGGGCGATGATTGGCCGTGCGCCGCTGGCTTCAAGCAACGGCCGTACTTGCGTCGCGACGTCACGCACCGCGTTGGTCGGCACCACGAACAGCAAAACGTCTGCGCCGGCGACGGCCGCAGCGAGATCCGTTGTCGCTTGCAGGCTGTCGTGGAACTTGAAGTTCGGCAGATAATGGGCGTTGGTGTGTTGCGTGTTAATTTCAGGGATCTGTTTGGGATCGTGTGTCCACAACGCGACGTCGTGCCCATTTTCAACTAGTAAGTTTGCGAGCACCGAGCCCCAAGAACCGGCACCAAACACTGCGATTTTTTTCGTCAAAATAATTCTCCTTACTGATTCACTTTTGCCAAAGGGTCGCCATCCATATACCAGTCGACCTGCCGCCGGCGCCGGTAGATCACAAGCCCTAACGCGACAACAAACAAGATGATCGACAAGGCCTGCGAGATCCGCAAGCCGGGAATGAGATACAGACTGTCTGTGCGCATGCCTTCAACAAAGAAGCGGCCGAACGAATACCACATGACATAACTTAAGAAGATCTCACCTTGCTTGAACCAATGCGTGTGATGCCGAACGCTCATGATTAAGACGAAACCGACCAGATTCCACATCGACTCATACAAGAACGTCGGTTGACGATACGCACCGGAGATATTCATCTGCTGGACGATAAACTCTGGCAAGTGCAACCCGCGCAAGTATGCCAGCGTCGTTTTAGCCCCGAAAGCCTCTTGGTTCATGAAGTTGCCCCACCGCCCGATGCTCTGGGCAATCATGACCGTCGGCGCAGCGATGTCCAGCACCAGCCATGCCGGTAGCCACTTCACACGGCAATAGACCAAAAACACAATGACACTGGCGATCAGCGCCCCATAGATCGCAATGCCGCCGTGCCAGATCGCAATGATCTCGCTAGGGTGTTGCGAATAATAACCCCACTCGAAGGCGACGTAATAAGTCCGCGCGCCAATCAAGGCAAAAGGTAGTGCCCACAACACGAGGTTCAAGATATGGTCGTCAGAAATCCCGCGCCGCACGGCTTCTCTCATTGCCAGCCACACAGCCAACAAAACGCCGCACGCGATGATCACGCCATACCAGTGGATCTCAAGCCCACCAAGCTGCAACGCAATCGGGTTCAATGCTGCTAACATGCAATTCCTCCTCGAACAAGTCTGTAGAGAGCGATTTTGATTTTCTTCCTCACAAAAAAAGCGAGCCCAGCTCGCCTCTGCGCATGTTCCAGTCTAT
Organism: Lacticaseibacillus boliensis; assembly: GCF_054784775.1. Classification (NCBI taxonomy): domain Bacteria; kingdom Bacillati; phylum Bacillota; class Bacilli; order Lactobacillales; family Lactobacillaceae; genus Lacticaseibacillus; species Lacticaseibacillus boliensis. The sequence goes on along the minus strand of NZ_BAAIHN010000003.1, from coordinate 32,280 downwards.
CACACAACGCTCAGTCTGCGCACCTGACCGCTAGGAGAATATCGCCACGACTTAGCGGCTTATTCTTCAGAATTCGACTGAATCAAACTGTTTAAATTAGCTTCGAAAGTCTTCGTCGCATCATAGCCCATCGACTTAGCACGGAAGTTCATCGCCGCCACTTCGATGATCGATGCGAGGTTCCGCCCGACCTTGACCGGAATCGAGATCTTTGGCACCGCCACATCGAAGATCTGCTGGCTCTGTTCGCCAGAACCCAGACGATCAAACTGCTTGTCAGGCGTCCAGGCTTCGAGGTGAACGATCAAATCGATGCTGGTACTTTCCCGCACGGCCCCGACCCCGAACAGATTCATGACGTCGACGATCCCTAACCCTCGAATCTCCAGCAAGTGTGACAAGATTTTCGGTGCTTCCCCGACAATCGTTTGTTCATCTTGCTGATAGACATCGACGCGGTCATCAGCAATCAGCCGATGCCCACGCTGGATCAGTTCCAACGCGGTTTCAGACTTACCGACCCCGGAATCCCCGGTGATCAACACCCCAAGGCCATAAATATCAGTCAAGACCCCGTGCATGCTCCGACGTTCCGCCAAGCGACCCTCAAGATAGTCCGTGATCAGACTGGAAAGCCGAGTCGTCGGCAACTTCGATGTCAATACAGGAATGTGGGCTTCAGCCGCGGCGGTCACCATTTCTTTAAGCGGTGCCATTCCTCGCGAAACCACGAAGGCCGGCGTGTCTTCAGCACACATCCGCTTCAAAATCGTCAGCCGCTCTTCAGAGGTCATGTTCGCTGCAAAAGCGTTCTCTGTTCGTCCAAAAAGCTGAATCCGTTCATGCGGATAATAGTTGAAATAACCTGTCAGCTCCAACCCTGGGCGCGAAATATCGCTGACAACCACCTTGCGCTCATTGAGATAATCAACGCCACTAACGACGTCGAGTTTCGTATCCGTGACTAACTGTGCGACGGTTACACTATCTGCCATCGGCTCCACCTGTCCTTCCATAAGTAACCTAATTCTATCATCAGATGCCCGTCCTGAACAGAGGTAACCGGTTCCATTTACATTTTTCTTCAGATATGCGAAAGCCAATTTCCGTTATTTACACATCGCATCCCCGCTTTCACTGTCCGGCAGCGTAAGCATTTGGGGTGTGGTAGACCAGTAAGCTGTCGGGTGCGGGCAAAAGCGACTCCAGTAGGTTTCAATCTGTCGTGGAGAGGGTGCTCGGCGGAGCTAACTTCGTCTGCGACGAAGTGGATCTCCACCTGTGCCTTGCTGTAAGCGACAAGTCGCTAACAGCAATCTCACCACGTCAGATTGACCTGCTTCCGTCATTTTCGCCCGCACCCCAGATTCTACGTATCTGGATAGTTTGATGTCATGGGCAATCGGGCTAATTACAACTAATCCATTTCTACTCTCTTGGAAATTGCCACTTCCGGTGATGACAGACGCTAACGTCAGGGCTTGGTGGGTGGAGGCCCGAGATGGCTCAGGCGCGGCATTGTTGTTAGCGGCTTGCCGCTTACAACAAAGGCGTCGAGGAAGATCCACTCGTAGCGCAGCGGAGAGTTAGCTTCCGAGCGCCTCGCACCGTTCCAGCCATCTCTAGGGCCGGAACACACCAAACCCGACCTACACCACTATCCCAAACACATCCCAAAGAGGACTTACGCTACCGGACAGCATCAAACCTTGCCATCCAAAAAAAACGGACCAGCAAACGCTGATCCGTTGAAAGGTTATGCACGGTCGCTATCAAACGCCGTGTTGATGAAACTGATGACAAGAGCCAAAATGATCATGCTGCCAAAACCGGAGAAGTAAATTCCGGAAACGAACCATGTCATCAACTCGAGCATAAATCCGTTGATCACGAGCAAAAACAACCCGAGCGTCAAAATCGTCAGTGGCAACGACAGTAGCTTAATCACCGGCTTAACTAAACCATTCAAAATGCCTAGAACCAACGCTCCAATCAGCGCCGCACCCCAGCTGGCAACCATGAGTTGGCCTGGGAAAAGCCGGGCGTAGACGACGAACACGACGGCCGTCACAATTACTTTGCGTATAAAACTCACTAGAAATCGCTCCAATCGTCGTCATGATGCTTCGGTTGGGCTTCTTCGTGCACGTTCGTTGCTTGTTTGCGCTGGTGCACCGCATCCTGCCAATCAGCGTGGCGCTGGTTGGGTTGATGGTGCTGACGGTACCGCGGGTGATTATCTGAGCGACGGACCAGCCACCAAACGAACAAACCGATCACGACTGGCCAAAACAGCAGATGAATCAACCCGAACACCAGCCCTAAGATGGCAATCATGACGATGCCGATGATAATGAGAAAGATTGGAATCAATAATAAAGGCATAGTGTTCTCCTTTCATTTAATCCGCCAACGACCTAATCGTTGTCGGTGTCTTTCAATTGAATATTCCCGCTAGTCGTGGTGACGCTGATAACTCCGTCGCCTGTCCCTGCACGATCCAAAACGACGTGCTTACCTTTTGGCTGTTCAGCCAGGCCGGACAGCCGGCTTTTGACACCGCCAAAGCGGGTCTTGACCTCACCATTTAACGCGATACTTTGTGGCACAGCGAGCTTGACATTACCATTGACAGAGCTTGCCGTCAACTTCTTAAAGTCGCTGCCCAATGTGATGCGCACAGTACCGTTGACCGTTTGCAGGTTCGCAGTTTGCGGGGTGGTGTGGACCTTGATATCCCCGTTAACAGTTTCAAACATGAGCTCATGAATATCACCGCCGTTCACCTTTAGCGATCCGTTGACGCCTTGCGTCTCCAGCATCGTCGCACTGACCCCGGCAAAATTCATGTCACCGTTGGCATTTTTCACGTAGAAGTCTTTACCTTGCAAGTCTTGAATCTGAACCCCACCGTTGAGCAAGCGGACAGAAACGTGATCGTAAATCTGCTTTGGCAAGGAAACCACCAGATCGGCTTGGACGCGCCGGTTTGGCACTTGGAAAACGAAGTGGTCGTCGTTCACATCAATGTGACTGCGATCGATAAACGCCTGCAACGGCGTGTCGCCGTCCATCTTTCCAAACAGCTTGATCGTCGCATCGACTTGAATGTCGTCTTGTTCCCAGCTACGCATGGTCACGTCGCCATTGGCAACCTTAAGATCTAACACCGTCGCTTTGGCGGCTGGATAGGTGAAGGTGTGGTTGAACTTCTCAGTAGCGAGTCCTGGCACCTTGACTGTGACGTCTTTCCAGTCAACATTGTCTAACACGTTGTTCATCGTTTTCTTCATCAGAGTACCAATTTGGCTAGTTGCTGATTCCATCGTCTTTCCGATGTCGTTCAGTGCCCCTTTGGCCTGATCTTGCCAATCATCTGGCAAAACTTTGTCGGCGAAACGCTGTTTAGTCAACGCGCGCTTTTGCCGGTTAAGATCTGCTAGTTGGGTCTTCAAATCGTTGATCTGTGTGTTAAGTGCCTCGCGCTGGTTGTGCAACTCAAGATTTTCCTGCTTCAACGCCCCACGTTCTTGATACTTGGCTTCAGTCAACGTGTCCAAATCTTCCATCGTGTCTAAAACGATGATCTGCTCGTTATTCGCCGCGATTTTGGCTGCAACTGCCTTATCTTGCGCGACTGCCGCATCGAGACTGCCGGAAACTTCTGCAATCTGTGTGTTCAATGCCGCCAATTCGGATTCAGCTTGGTCATCTGTTTGGTCGTTAACCGGTTGGTTGTCATCTGGTTCGTTCGAAGTCGGTGCCGTTGGTTGCACCGATGCGGTTTCAGGGCGCTTAGGCGTCGGTGCCTTGGCGAGATTCTCCAGTAAGATCAAGGCCTCTTCACTGGTGATCACGCCTTGTTTAACTAAATCAAGAATCCGTTCACGTTCATTCATGAGATCTATCCCTCCGCATTGTTAAAGGCGCGTCTGCGCTTATCAATTAGCTTGCTTGTGTAAGTCTAGTATGCCTGCTTCTGCGGGCGAATGCATAGGTCCTAAGGTTGATTTTGCGCTAGGCATATCGGGCCGCGCCCATACAAATAGGGAGCGTGACTTTTGTCACGCTCCCTATTTTATACCAGTCATGTTACGTGCCTAAAGGCTAATTCCAAACCACCAGCGATACCAGACGTTGGGCTATAGGTTAGCCTTAACGTCTGGTATCAGCTATCGATCAGACTCAAACCCACCTTTTTTCACAGTCCTGTTGTTTAAGCACACTAAGCTTTTTTATGCGTTTGTTGATGACGGTGAATGGTCGACTCGGCCTTGCCCGCCATCGCCCAATAAGTGATACTTGCGACTAATGGCACCAACACAAGCCATTGCATGCTTACCCTCCTAAGTCCGAACTACTTCGGGGTAACCTTGTTTTGAGCGTCCTTTTGCACTTGCATGTCGTGAATGGAGATATAACCAAGCTTAGCAACCAGTGCTTTTTGTACCGCGCTGGAGTCGATGTACTTCAAGAAGGCGGCAGTCGATGCATCAGGCTTACCCTTGGTGTACATGTGCTCGTAAGACCAGATCTTCCAAGCGTCGGTAGTGACGTTCTTGGTGGTTGGCTTCACGCCATCGATGGATAGTGGCTGCACGTCTGACTTGACGTAAGAAAACGCCAGATAAGAAACCGCACCTGGGGTGGAAGCAACGATTTTTTGCACCGCACCGTTAGAATCTTGTTCTTGACTCGTTACCGCCTGCTTGCCGTCTAATACAGCCGCCTCGAAGGTCGCGCGGGTTCCGGAACCTTGGGCCCGGTTGACCACGGTGATTGCCTTGTTGGCACCGCCAACATCCTGCCAGTTCTTGATTTTACCGGTAAAGATGTCGCGCAATTGCGCCATAGTCAAGTTTTTCACGCCGGCGTCTTTGTTGACAACCGGTGTCATCCCGACAACGGCCACTTGATGATCGACCAGCTTAGACGCATCCACGCCTTTGCCCTGTTCCGCGAAAATGTCAGAGTTCCCGATCGTCACCGCGCCTTGAACCACTTGGCTCAACCCGGTGCCAGAACCGCCACCTTGGACGGTGATCTTGGCGTCTGGATGATCGCTTTGGTACGCCTCTGCGGCTTGTTCAACCAGTGGTTGCAACGCAGTGGAACCGACCGCCACGACCTTCGTGGTTTTCGTCGACTGGGCGGTGGCACTGGTAGACTTGGCGTGATTCCCGCAGCCGGCTAAAGCAGCGGCAAACGTCGTCATCGTCAAAGCGAGGATAATGATAGCAGATTTCTTCATGGTGTTCTCCTTTTCGTCATGGCGTTCTTAAAACACTACTCATTGTAAAGACACCATGTAAAGATACCTGCTGTTTTCCGTAAATCTTCTGTCGCGACAAAGTAAATTAACGCTACAACATCTGTCGCAATCAAAAAGGTGGGGCTGGCGCGAGCTTTACCAGTCAGAGAATGTTTCAGAAACGCTTCGTTGATCGCTACTAAGGCCTCATCACGCTTCACAAAGCAACACTAAGGGATGCAAAAAATCTGCCCTCCGATCCAACGTACGAATCGGAGTGCAGATCTGCTTGCGTTATTGGCTCAGACGCGATATGTCTCAGCTTCTGACTTTTAGAAGAACTTGAAATACTGCATCCACCGTGTCAGCGGCAAGATGTCGTCTTCATAATCAGCCCCTAGCTGGCTCATCAGCCCTTGGATCGAACTGATGGCAATGGTCTTGGTCAACCACATAGTGATCAGCGCCATCACAAGTTCAACGATTACAATTGCGAAAGTGACATCAAATGCCCCTTCTTGACGATTGTGGATCGCAACGGCGATGAAACCGACATTGAAAATCAGGCTGTTTAAGATCAACAAAACGATCAAGACCTTCATGGTGGAAGCAAAGCCGTTGAAACCAAGCACTAAAATCACTAGCGCCACAACAATCATCGGACTGAAGAAGCGCCCAAAATCTGTGGTCATGTTCAAGAACCCCTGAGTGTCATGGCTAATAAAACGCCGAATGGCAAACGCCAATGCAACGTATAACATCACGACCACAACAAACGCAAAGAAGAACTTGAGACAGGTGCCACCGCTGATCTGCCCCATCGCGGCATTAAAACGCACGGTTTCCTTCTCCGCTAAGCCTTCAGCAACATCAGCTGCAATGTTAGAAGCACTGCCAGCAGAGCCGCCGCTCATCGTGTCGCTCAAACTAACTACCAGGCGCACCATCGATGAACCAAACGTGGCCAACGTCCGCCACATACTGATGGTGCTGATGACGGCAAGAATGGCCAACGAAACCAAACCAAAATAAGGATTGTTCGTCTTGTCAAAGCGCAGTGGATGGATCAGAGAATCGACAAAGTATTGCCAATAGTTGCGCCCGGCCGCCTTGGCCTGCGCCGCGTTGAGATTAGGCATTGGTGGGACGTTAATACCCCCGGCTTGCTGTGAGCTGTTGGGTTGCGGCTGTGGTGTTGGCTGTTGCGGCTGGGCTGCCGCTGGTTCAGGTTGCGCTTCTACAGCCGGAAAAGCATAACCGCAGCTGGTGCAAAACTTGGCATCTGCAGCAACCATAGCACCGCATTGTGGGCATTTTTTCATAATTTCCTCCAGAGTAACGCAAAATATTATTGCCGATATAAAGCAACTTCCCCGTAAATACGGGTGCCGCTGGCTGGCAAGATATCTTTGGTCTTGTCAGGCCCGCGGAAGGTGTACGTGACGACTTGATAGTCGTCAGTCGACGCCTTGAGCTTATAAGTATAGTCGTTGGGATTGGCGTGATAAGTCGCAAACATCGTCTTGATGTTGCTCCGCGTTTGACTATCAAGGTGATTGAAACTCTTCGCATTGGTTTGCCGCTGGGCGGTCACCTGCTTGGCGAGGTCGGCTTGCGCATTTTGATGTTGGGAATAAGCGAACCAACCGCCACCACCGAGGACGATTACGATAGCGGCAATGATGGCGACGAGCTTGCCAGTTTTGGCGTTAGCCGACTTTTGTTGCTGTTCCGCTACCGCCAGCGTGGCATACTTCTGCTTGAACTTGGCAAGCTGCTGGTCGACATCACGATACCCGGCAAACTTGCTCAGATAATCGATGTATTGTTGCAAATTAGCCGTTGTCTGCGCGGCTTCAGCGTTTTGAATCGCGGTGTTATATGCCCGCTCGTATTCTTCTGCGGCTTGTTGGGCGCTTTGCTGTTGCGCCCGTTGCATCTCCGCCGCCTGCGCCTTATGCACAAGCGCCAACTTCTGGGTCGCATCTTTATAGTCACCCAACTGTTGAAAAAGGCTGGCGGCTTGGCCCAGATCCCCTTGGCCAAAAGCGGCCGTTGCGGCCTCGTAAGTCGATGCGCGATGCGCTTCTTGTTGCGCATTCAGGCGCGCCATCGCTTTTTCAAGTTGATCTGGGGCATCTGCATATCCCCCTAAAGCGCGGAACCCTTGAACCGCCGCCTCAAGGTTACCCCCGACCAGATCCGCCATCGCCGCTTGGTATGCGGCCTTGTTGGGATCCGTTACTCGGGCAATTGCTTCGGTTAGATCTTGACCACAGTTACCACAAAACTTCGCCGTAATCGGATTGACAGTGCCACAGTTTGGGCAATGAATGGTTTGATTATCCATGATTTTCCTCCTCCTCAACGTCGTGACTTTTCAGTGAAAAAGTCGTCACGCGTTGAATTAATCCGTCAGCTCAACGTCGGTCGTGTCCAGATGACCGGAGGCTGTCACGTAATCAACGGTGACCGTGTCATCTTCAAAATAATTGGACATGATTTTCTGAATGTCTGTCGTGTCCCCAACGTAATAGTTGTCGATCTTGCAGATCGTGTCACCGACTTTCAAGCCCGTACCGGCGGCAGAACCATCGGAGTCAATGTTTGTGATGACCAAACCAATTTCTTTGTTATTGTGCTTTTGCCCGATATTGTACCCATCAACCCCAAAATTGATATCAGTATCGGTGTCATCGCCTGGGTCATCCAAATCTGGATAACTCTGCGATTCAGCATCGGACTGACTCAGATCCAGCGTGACATCTTTGCTGGAACCATCGCGGAAGCCGACTTTAACGGTCTTGCCCAACGGAATCGTCTGCAAGACCTTTTGCATGCTGTGGTCACCTAAAATCGATGCCGTCACCGGTTTGCCATCGATCGAAACGATTACGGAGCTGTCCTCCCAATCAGAGTCGGTTTGGAAGCCCGCACTATCCGCAGGCCCACCGGAAATCAAAAACATCGGGATCACGCCATCACCATTAGGCAAATCGCCACGCAACATCCCCATCGATGGATACGTCTTGTTCTTGACCGCATCAGCCAATTTCTGCTCTTCAGCCTTCTTGGCTTGTTCCCGTGCCAGCTGGGCCTTAGTCTTGGCGGCAATGAACGAGGTAGTTTCCCCCGCCAATGACTGTAAACCAGCAACAGAGACATTCAAGCCCACAGCGTCTTTGCTGGAATCAAAACTCGATGCCATGTCGTTGAGCGAATTGATCTTAGTCTTGCTTGCCGCCGGAAAGTTCTTGTCCGCCGAAAGCTTGACGAGCTTGGTTTGCGTCTTCTTCAGCGCCTGTTCTTGTGTTGCCAATTGTTTGGTCTGAGCGGCGTCGATCTCTTTTTTCGCCGCAGCAGTGTCTTTTTCCAACTGTGAATCCTTCAACCGCGAACGCAAAAGCTTATCGGTTGTCTTTTCCCCAACCTTAGGCAACTCGTTGAGCAACTTCTTGCTAGCAGAGCCAGTCGCCAGTGGATTAAACATCACCAGATTGCGTGCTTCTTGGATATCAGCTTGTAATTTAGCTTGTCCATGCACGTGCGAATACCCGAACCAGCCACCACCGGCGATAACGATCACCGCAATGACTACCCCGATGATGATTGGTGCCTTATGCGACTTAGACTGCTTGGTACGCTTAGGTTCATTTTGCTGTTGCTGTTGCATCCCACTCGTCCTCCTACCCTTAATTAATCATTCGTCACAAACCAATTGGTGAGATTAGCGCCTAACGATGCGATTGCAGCGACTTGCGTGTTTGTTTGCGCCGGAATCGCGTCTTTTGGCGCTTCACCTTCACCATCCATCTCGGTCAATGCACAAACGGCAAACGCGTGTCCCTGATACACGATGATCGCCATATCGTTTTCGATCCCCCGATACGACGACTCGCCGCTCTTGTTATAGCAAACCGCTCCTGCTGGCAAGTTGGCCGGTAACTTTGTCCGGTTGAACGTCTTGGTCATCATCGTCAGCATCTCTTGATCTGCACTCTTGCTGACGATCTTGCCGGCATACAGCTTCTGTAACGTGTCAACTACCTCTTGTGCGTTGATGCGATTAGCCTTGCCGTTGCTGATGTTGGTCGTGTCCATCATCTTGCGTTCCAAACTCGAATAATGGTTGGGCCCGACTAACCCCGCAATCGTGCGGTTAACGGCATCAAAGCCACCAACTTTGGTCATCAACACGTTAGTAGCAATGTTGTCGCTTTTTTCGATCATGAGCGTCACCAGCTGTTGTAAGGTGTAAGTCGTTCCCAACGGTGCCCGTAACATGACGCCTGAGCCTTCAACGACATCTTGCTTGCGCAATGTGTAGGTATCGCTGCGGTGCAGCTGGCCTGATGCTAGACACTGATAATAGCGGATCAGAATGAAAAGCTTGATGGTTGATGCTGAAAACTGCTGATTGGCCGGCGTCCAATCTGACACATACGCATGCGCGTTAGTGCCATCTAGTGCCTTCACCGCCACAGTCCAGCGCGCTGGGCCGTGGGTTGATGGTGCCACGCTTGCCATCGTCTGCGCGATCACCGTCTTCAAACCCTCATTGCTGCTAGGATCCAAGGCGAGTGCATGACCATACACTTTATCTGGTGCCGTTGCCTGCTGGGCACGACCGCTCCGACTGACCGAGGTCGTCGAAACTTTTTTACTTGTCGACTTGCTAGTGGTAGATGCCACTGCGTGCGACTTACTCGACGATGAAATCGCCGGTTTAGTGCTCGCGTCGGATTGATGTTTGGTCATTTGATAAAAAAGCCCGCCACCGATTAAGATAACGAGAATCAATGCGACCATCCAATACCGCGATTTGCGCTGATGTCTCATAATTGTGTATCGCCTCCAAGTGCTACTTCATTAATTAATCATTAAATTCAGCCGAGCACAAGCCTTATGGAAAAATTAATCTACACAAATTGCAATTTAACCCCAGCTTTACCGTTCTTTGATCGCAGCTTGTTAATCAAGTCCTATCACTTCGGGATGTTCGCACCAATCACACCAGGAGATCCCGATAGTAGGTGCCACCAAGCTGGTATAAATGAATTGTGAATTCGATTACATAAAAACCATCTATTACCGCTAACATACGATTCACGCGAAAAAAAAGAGCGTCACGATGGCGACGCTCTTAGGACATTGAAATTTTAGCTGTCAAAAACCATCTTCGGTAGCATTGGAATTAAGTTCCAGCAACTTACCGGTGCGCAGATACAAGATCCATTCACAGATGTTGGTGACGTAATCCCCGATTCGTTCCAAATAACTCGACACCAGCATGTAATCCATCGCCCCTACGATCGTCTCAGAATCGCGACGCATCTCTTCAATGCAGGCTTCATAGATGTTCTTGGAAAAATCGTTGATACCGTGATCTTCCGTCGCAATCTCCCGCGCGCGCACGTCGTCTTCTTTAACATAGGCGTCTAAGACCTCAGCCACCATCTTCTTCACTGCGGCAGCCATGCCGGCGATCTGTTGCTCAATCGCCGGGACCCGCGTTGTGCCTTTAACTCGAATCGTCGACTTGGCGATCGACACGGCGTGATCGCCCATGCGTTCGAGATCAGAAGAGGCCTTCAGCACCGTGACGATCATCCGCAGATCCGTCGTCACGGGTTGCTGCAAGGCAATCATTTCGAAGCTGCGTTTTTCCAGATCGACCTCGCGTTTGTTGATATGCTGATCTTCTGCGATGACGGTACGTGCCAACGCCTTGTCGTGATTAACGAATGCAGACACTGATTTATAAATCGATTCATTGACCATCATTCCCATCTCGGAAAAACGGACGTGTAGATCATTGAGTTCGTCTTCGAATAATCGCCGCATGTGATTACCCCCTTCTTATTTAGGTTACGGCCTGTGCGCTCTAGCCAAAGCGTCCACTGATATAATCTGAAGTTTCTTGTTCCTTAGGGTTCAAGAAAATCGTCTTCGTATCAGCAAACTCGACCAACCGTCCTTGCAAGAAGAACGCCGTTTTGTCAGAGATACGCGAAGCCTGATGCATATTATGCGTTACTAGTATTATGGTGTATTGCTCGCGCAATTCCAACAACATATTTTCAATTTGGGTACTCGAAATCGGATCGAGCGCGCTGGTAGGCTCATCCATCAAGATCACTTCTGGTTGTACCGCCAACACCCGGCCGATTACGACCCGCTGTTGCTGCCCACCAGACAACGATAAAGCTGAGGTGTGCAACTTGTCTTTGACCTCATCCCAGATTGCGGCCTGCTTCAAGCTGGTTTCCACCGCTTGATCGAGCACTTCGCGATCCTTGATGCCTTGCAGGCGCAAGCCATAAACAACGTTATCGTAGATGCTGAAAGGAAAAGGATTCGGTTGCTGGAACACCATGCCCACTTGCTTGCGCAACTGCACGACGTCTTCTTGCGGCGAATAGATATCCTTGCCGCGTAAACGGATATCACCTTCGACCTTCACGCCAGGGATCAGGTCGTTCATGCGGTTGAGGGTGCGCAGATAAGTCGATTTGCCACAACCGGAAGGGCCAATCAAAGCCGTGATCCGATTCTGCTGAAAATCCAGGTCGATCCCGTGCAACGCCTCGAAGTCACCATACCACAAGTGAACGTCTTTGCTGGTGATTACTTTGTCGTTAGACATGTTGTCCTCCTCGTTTACTCATCTAAATCTCGCTCTGGTTAACCGAAGTGTCCCGAGACGTAGTCGTCTGTAGCTTGGATTTTTGGCCGCGTGAAGATCTTGCGGGTTTCATCGAATTCGATTGCTTGGCCGGAATAGAAAAAGGCGGTGTAATCGCTGATCCGTGCAGCTTGTTGCATGTTGTGGGTAACGATGATGATCGTGTATTGATCTTTCAACGCCATCAGCGTGTCTTCAACCGTCGACGTCGAAATCGGATCCAGCGCGGACGCGGGTTCATCCATCAACAACACATCTGGCTTCATCGCGATCGCACGAGCAATACACAACCGCTGCTGCTGCCCACCAGACAGTGACAACCCGCTTTGATACAAGTTATCCTTGACCTGATCCCATAGCGCCGCCTGCTTGAGGCTGGTTTCGACGAGCTCGTCGAGCACCGGCTTGCGTTTTTCGCCGAAGCGTCGCGGCGCAAAGGTGATATTATCATAGATTGATTTGGCAAACGGATTCGGGCGCTGGAACACCATCCCGATGTGCTTGCGCATCTCGTAGACATCGATGGCAGAAGAATTGATATCGACACCGCGATACATGATCTCGCCGGTCACACGGCTACCTTCAATGTTATCGTTCATCCGGTTGAGCGAGCGCAAAAAGGTCGATTTCCCGGAACCAGACGCACCGATCAATGCTGTGATCTTATACCGCTCGAACGGCAACGAAACCCCGTGAATGGCTTCGTGGTCGCCATAGAAGACGCGCAGGTCGTTGGTCGTGATCGCAAACTCGTGCGTCGCCGGATCCAAATCTTTAATATAGCGGTCTTCTAATGAGTAGTTTTGCATGCTGTTCTCCTTATAATGCCTTTAGCTCGCCGTCATCCGCTTATACAGATGATTGCCACCCCAACGCGCCAACAAGTTGAAAGCCAAGACGGCGATGATCAGCACCGCACTGGCGCCGGCAGACACTGCGGCGGCATCTGGCTGGATACCTTCAGAATTGATCTTCCAGATGTGGACCGCCAGTGTCTCGGCCGGCCGCATCGGGTTCAAAGGGCTGGCGATATCTAGCGGATTCCAATCGCCAAAGTTCAACGCTGGTGCGCTTTGCCCGGCGGTATAGATCAAGGCCGCGGCTTCACCAAACACCCGCCCGGCGCCTAAGATCATCCCCGTCAAGATTCCAGGAAGGGCTTCAGGAATCACAACGTGCACAACGGTTTCCCAGCGTGACAGGCCCAAAGCTAAGCCGGCTTCACGTTGCGCGAAGCTGACCTGACGCAACGAATCTTCAACGTTACGCGTCAACAGCGGCAGGTTGAACATAGTCAGCGCAAGTGCCCCCGACAGGATCGAAAAGCCAAAGTGAAACTGCAACACGAAAATCAAGAACCCAAACAGCCCGACGACCACTGAAGGCAGAGAGCTGAGGATTTCGATGGCGGTACGAACCACGTCGGTCAGCCAGTTACTCTTGGCGTATTCAGCCAGATAGATCCCAGCACCCAAAGACAACGGCACGGAGATCACCATCGATAATAGCAAAAGGTAAAGCGAGTTGAACAACTGGATCCCAATCCCCCCACCAGCTTCAAAGCTCTTGGCAGGGGAGGTCAGAAACTTCCAGGAGATGTGTGGCAAGCCTTGAACCAAGATATACCCGAGCAGACTCGCCAGGAGCAAAACGATGATGCCGGCAATCGCGTACAGCGCCGCAGTCATCATCTTGTCGATCGATTTTGCAGACATCATTTCATCTCTCCTTTTTTACCGATCCAGCGGATCAGCAGGTTGAAGGCCAATGACATGAGCAACAGCAACAGTGCCAGCGACCACAGTGCATTGTTCTCAAGTGAGCCCATAACAGTGTTCCCGATGCCAGAGGTCAGCACCGATGTCAGCGTCGAGGCTGGACTGATCAAGTCTTGCGGTAATAGTGCCGCATTCCCAATCACCATCTGTACCGCCAGCGCTTCCCCGAAGGCTCGCGCCATCCCGAAAACGACCCCGGTCAAGATCCCAGGCATCGCCGCGCGCAAAACAACGCGGCTGATCGTCTGCCAGCGCGTGCCGCCTAGCGCCAAGCTCGCTTCGCGATAGTGTCGCGGCACGGCACGCAAGGCATCAGCACTCATCGACGTCACAGTCGGTAAGATCATGACGAACAAGACAAACGTCCCAGCCAAGATCCCAAACCCAGTCCCGCCAAATACGTTACGGATAAATGGCACGACCACCGACAGCCCGATGAACCCATAAACTACTGATGGGATTCCCACAAGTAATTCGATCACCGGCTGTAAGATTTTCTTACCGAGATTCGATGAAATCTCGGTCATGAAGATCGCTGCCCCGACGGCAAACGGCGTCGCAACCACGGCGGACAAGAAGGTCACCCCGAAACTACCGACAATCATCGGCAAGGCACCAACTTGAGGCATCCCGTGGGCATCGTTGACGCCAGGTGCCCAGGTGCTCTTGGTTAAGAAACTCCACAAACTCACTTTGTTGTCAAAAAATGTTGCCAACCCCCGCGTCGCCACGAACAGGAAAATCGCCACGACAACAGCGACGATCAACGTGATACACGCTAAACTGATCAATCGTCCCCGTCGTTCAAGCTTCGCTGAATGCGAAGGGTGTAACATCGCTTCTTTGATCGGATCCATGAGCGCCTCCTACTTCTTGATCACGTTGCCATTGGCATCGCGCTGCACTTGCATCTTGGTGATTGGGATATATCCCATCTTCCCCACCAGGCGTTTTTGCGTCGCCGGCGCTTGAACGTAAGCCAAGAACTTCTTGGTCAACCCAGTCGGCTTGCCGCGGGTGTACATATGCTCGTACGACCAGATCGGCCATGCATTCGTCGCAACATTAGCGTCTGTTGGCGCCACCTTGTCAAGCGCCAGCGCCTGCACGGTTTTGTCGACATACGAAAAGGCGACATAAGATACCGCCCCTGGCGTCGACGCGACGATCGAGCGAACCATCCCGGTCGAATCTTGTTCCTGAGCGGCTTTAGGCTGACGCCCGTTCATCACCCACTTTTCAAACGTTGCGCGCGTTCCAGAACCCTGGGCGCGGTTGACGATGACGACCGGCATGTCCTTGCCCCCAACTTGTTTCCAGTTGGTGATCTCACCGGTGAACAGCTGCCTTAACTGAGCGATCGTCAGGTTCTTTACCCCGACTTTTTTATTTACGATCGGCGTGATGCCGACTACCGCTACGCGATGGTCGACCAGGTGTTTGGCGTCGATCCCCGACTTTTCTTCGGCGAATAAGTCAGAGTTACCAATTTCTACCGCGCCTTGTTGGATCTGGCTTAAGCCCGTACCACTCCCGCCGCCTTGGACGTTGATAAACACGCCCAGATGGTCGCTTTGGTATTGTTCTGCAGCCGCTTCAACGAGTGGTTGCAAGGCACTAGAGCCAACTGCGGTGATCGATTCGCCGCCGCTTTTTTGGGCGCCACAAGCCGCAAGGAGCGTTAAGCTCAAGGCGGCGATTAAGCCTAGCAGTTTTTTCACGTCGTTCCTCCGTATTTGATGTCAGAAACTAGTGTATCAAGCCACTGTAAATGTTCGCCTCTGCATGTGTAAAAATGTAGTAAATGCCCCAATCGTCCGGTAATGGAAGAACTGCACTATAACGGGAGCGTTACGGTAAAGGTGGTCCCAACACCAACTTGCGAATCAAGCGCGATGTCGCCTCCGAGCTGCTGCAACATCTCGGCAACAATCGCCAACCCAAGCCCGGTGCCGCCATTGTGGCGGCTACGGGCCTTGTCGACTCGGTAGAAGCGTTCGAAAATCCGCTGCTGATCGGAATCAGCGATCCCGATACCAGTGTCTTTGAACACCAGCTTCAAGGCATGTTCTTGTTCCTCAGCAGAAACGGTAACGCTACCGTGTTGCCGGTTGTAATACACGGCGTTGTTCAGCAGATTGCGGACGACCTGCGACAGCTTGACGTCATCACTTTGAATCGTCAAGTTGTCTGGCAATTCGATGTCGACCTTCAATTGCTTGTCAGCGATTGGCTTGGCCAGGCTGGTGACTGCCTGATCGAGAAGTCCGCGCAAATCAACGGTGGTGTGCTTAGCCGGCGCATCTGAAGGCCGTGACAGCGTCAAGATATCGGTGATCAGGCTGGTCAGGCGCGTACTTTCGTCGTGAATGATCGTCAAGAATTGATCGAGCGTCGCCGGATCGTCTTTGGCTCCTGCCAAAAGCGTCTCTGCAAAACCAGAAATCGCCGTGACCGGCGTCTTCAACTCATGCGACACGTTGCCAACAAAATCCAGTTGCATCTGCTCAACCTGGCGCAGATAAGTGACATCATACAAGATCACCAGCACCTGTTCGCGGTCAGCGCGCGCCTTCAAGGCGATCACGTTCGCATCGACGGACTTGTGGGTGATCAGCATGGTCATTTCTTTGTGATGACTCTTGCGATTGCGGAAGGTATGCTCGATCATCCGCGCCAGTGAATAAGTCTTCACATCGTCGAGATAATTATGCACATCAGGCGAAATCGGATGCCCGACAAACGCTGCCATCGCCTGGTTGCTCAACACAACATTGCGATCCATATCGATCAACATGACCCCTTGTGGCAAATGATCGATCAAGCGATCGAAACTCGCTTGGCGTAAGGCAACTTTTTGCCGCAAGTGGGCAACAGTTTGCTCAAGGTTGTTGATTTCGGTACCCATTTTGGCAAAAGCAGAACCTGGCGTCAGTAAGATTGGCGTGACGTTATGTTCGCTACGGATCCGGGCAATGTTGTGCGTCATCGTGGCGATGTGGCTCTCCCAGTAATGATGCCGCCGCAATCCCCAGCCCAACAGGCCGAGCATGACCAACCAATAGGCGCAAGCAAAAGCCGCCAGCCCTCGCGGCGATAGAGTCGCCAACGTCGCTTTGGTCTGCCAGACGCCAACAAAATGATTGTGTTGCGGCTCGAAGATATACAACTGCTCCGTGTCCCCAGCAATCCGCACCACCTGAGGCTCGGTGCCGACGATGGTGCGCTTTTGGTCGATCAGATCCTGCATCATTTGTTGACGCGCGGAATGCGGCTGGCCCACCAACGGGGTAATGACGACACCGGTGTCTTTGGCCAGCGTCGTCTGTTGATTATCCCCATGCCGATAGATCTGATAGACCTGTTTGAGATGGGTCGTTTGCTGCGAATACAGCAGGTGGTTACAGGCGCTGATAATGCTGAAAAAGCCTGCTATTGCAAGCAGGCTTGACCAGACGAGCTGGCGCGTGAATCTAGTCATTAGGAACCTCCATCTTATACCCGAAACCACGCACGGTTTTGATGTAGGCGGGATGCTTTGGATCGTCTTCGATTTTATCTCGCAGGTGAGACACCTGAATATCAACCATCCGCGTTTCAGCAGGGTATTCGAAACCCCAGACACCGTTCAGCAAAGCATCTCGAGACAAAATTTTATCGACGCGTTTGGCAAAAAAGGCGAGCAGTTCAAATTCCTTAGGCGTTAAAGTCAGCTTATCGCCATTTTTGGTCGCCTGGTAGTTATCTGGATCGATCCGCAGATTACCAACGGCAATCATATCGTTGGCATTGGCGGCCGGATGCTTTTGACCAGAGTCACCGTTAACCCGCCGCTCAATTGCCTTGATCCGCGCGACGATTTCTCGTGGCGAGAAAGGTTTGGTGACATAATCATCGGCGCCGAGTTCCAATCCAACGATCTTATCGGTTTCAGAATCCTTAGCCGTCAAGATCATGATTGGCGTCGCGATACCGGCACCGCGGATTTTTTTGGTGACCTCAAGTCCGTCTAGGCCAGGCAACATCAAATCTAAGATGATAAAATCAAATGCTTCCTGTAGCGCCAGAGTCAGCGCCGATTCACCGTCACCGGCAGTGGTCACGGCAAAATGTTCTTTCTCCAAGTTATACTGCAACAACGTTACGATCGCTGGTTCGTCATCGACCACAAGGATCTTCTTCATTCGGCTTCCTCCGCAAAAGTAATCATCCCCAGTTCATGTGGGGCCCCTTCGTATATCGCTGTTTCACACAATCGAATCTCGCCGTCAAGCCCTGCCACCCGCAGGCGACAATATGTGGGATGGGCTTGAATCGCGGCGTAGAGTTCAGCGTCGTTATGGACCGGCAACGAATTGCACAACAGCACCACGTCGCCAGCCTCTAATCCCATTTTTGCGGCCGGAGTCTCTGGTTGCACCGCAACCAAACGTACCCCAGTCTGAGTTTGAGAAATGTAATTGATGCCACCACGGGTCGCCAAAGCGTTGGCCAAGGCCAACCCGATGCCCAATGCCGCCAATACCCACAGCCATACAGTCATTGGTAGCAACCACGCCGCCACCGCGATGACGAGCGCGATACCGCCGGCGATCAGATACTGCCACGCCCACCGGTGCAAGGCGGCCTTAGGGAGTTGCTTTTTGGTTTTCAATGCCGCCCCTAAAATTAGCGGCAACCCGATCAAAGCAAAATGGGTGTTGGCAATCGTCAGCGTCGGCCACCAAGCAAACGCCGTAAACTGACTGCCACTAAGCGGCAAAATCAGTGGCACCCAGTAGAACTGCCGGTGTGCGTATACGGCGATCTTGGCCCCGCGCTTGCCCATCGTCAGCGTTGGTACGTCGATAGGTGGATCGATCACCGCCAACAATAACGCCTCCGCCAGCCACAAGCCGGCGATCAGCAATGCCAACCGCCAGCCCCAACTCGTTGCCTGAGGTAGCTGCTGCGGCCAAGGCACAAACAATGTCACAGCCCCAGCCAGGCTCAGCCACCAAGGCGCAAACCCGAGTCCCGACAACAACAACGCGACCAAACTCAGTACCGTAATCGTCACCAACACCTGCGATGGCAATAATACTCCACCGCCAAATGCCAGCGCCGATACGACCAAAGCTACAGCGACGCCACCGATCAACCCCGCCCACAAGCTCGTGGCGTGGCGATCGATCGCCGTCAAAAACACCTTGCGCTCGTGAGTCAACCGGCGCCAGTGCCAAAATATCGCGATCAAAATGCCTACCCAAGTGACCGGGCCAAGCAGTGTCAATAACAAGCGCACAAGGTTCACCTTCCTATTCGCCTTTAGTATATCATGTCAAGCGCATTTACCGAACGTAGCAAATGTATCGGCCAGCAATGACAGCGGATACATTACCGTTTCGCCCGTAAAAATTTGGTAAAAAGTTGGTGATGCCGATTTCATTCCCAAATTCACATTTTGGACTGAAGCTGTCCGGCAGCGTAAGCGTATCGTTGGTAGTAGACCAATCGCGGTCGGGTGCGGGCGAAAGCGACTCCAGCAGGTTTCAATCTGTCGTGGAGAGGGTGCTCGGCGAAGCTAACTTGGCCGTTCCGGCCAAGTGGATCTTCACCTGCGCCTTGCTGTAAGCGACAAGTCGCTAACAGCAATCTCACCACGTCAGATTGACCTGCTTCCGTCACTTTCGCCCGCACCCTAGATCCTGCGTATCAGGATAGTTTGATGTCATGGCCAATCGGGTCAACTCGTTGATTATAACTGATCCGTTCGTAATTAAATGAACTGTCAGCCGCTAGTCCATTTACATTCTCTTGGAAATTGCCACTTCTGGTGACGAGCTTCGTTAACGTCAGGGTTTGGTGTGTGGAGGCCCGAGATGGCTCAGGCGCGGCATTGTTGTTAGCGGCTTGCCGCTTACAACAAAGGCGTCGAGGAAGATCCACTCGTAGCGCAGCGGAGAGTTAGCTTCCGAGCGCCTCGCACCGTTCCAGCCATCTCTAGGGCCGGAACACACCAAACCCGACCTATACCACTATCCCAAACACATCCCAAAGAGGACTTACGCTACCGGACAACGATAGCAAAAAAAAATGTGAGCCCCTGAGGTCTCACATTTTTAAGCTTCAAGATTACGATTACTGAATATCGTACTCTGAGTATTCGCTGTTAAATTAAATCTTCAAGAAACGCCGCATCGAAACGACAGAACCCAACGCCCCGATGATGACCCCAACTGCAGCGAGTGCAATGTCCAGCCACAACAGGAACGGCATCGACGGGAACAACGAGTAGCCGTTAGTAGCGGTGGTTAGCCCGGCGTTGGAATAAACCAGCGGGTAACCGACGTCGACGACGATCATCGGAATGATCGACCCAAGTAAGCCTGTCCATGCACCTTCGAGAAGGAACGGCCAGCGAATGTAGCCATTGGTTGCCCCGACCAAGCGCATCACCCCGATTTCATCAGCACGTGACAAGATCGTGATCCGGATAGTGTTGGAGATCAAGAAGACGGCAACGAATAGGAGTAAGATGGTGAACCCGATCCCCCAACGTTGAATCGTGTCGACAGTCTTAAACAATTTCTTAGCAGTCGACCCACCATAGGAAGCTTCGGAAACATGGCGGAGCTTTTCAGCCTTTTTGGCGACCGTGATCGTCGCTTTTGGGCTCTTAGTATCCACCATGAACACATTGTTCAACGGGTTCTTGTCGCCAGAAAACATCTTCCACTGGCTACCATAGCTGCCGACGATGGTGTCCAGCTCAGTCTTAGCGGAGCGATAATGCACCGTTTTGACCTGCTTCATTGCCTTCAGTTGCGTTTCGAGCTTAGCTTCTTGCTTCTTGGTGGTGCCGCGGTCAACATACACGCGCACGCGCACATCATTTTCGACTTGAGTGGAAATCCGGTTGACGTTCAACAGCAACGCCATGAAGATGCCGACCAGCAAAAGGGTCACGGTCACCGCCGACACGGCGGCAACGGACATCCAACCGTTACGGCGAAGGGATTTCCAGGAGTCTTTGAGATGGCGTTTCATAACATTAGGCTTCACTGGCGTAACTCCCTTCCTTGTCATCGCGGATCAAGCGCCCGCCAGCGATTTCCAACACGCGGTGGGTGTGCTCATCGACCATTTGCTGGTTATGCGTCGCCATGATCACCGTTGTCCCAGTTGCGTGGACGCGTTCCAAGATATCCATGATTCCTTCAGCGGTTTCTGGATCCAAGTTCCCGGTTGGTTCGTCAGCAATTACAACTTGTGGCTTATTGACGATGGCTCGCGCGATCGATACTCGTTGCTGTTCCCCACCTGACAATTCAGATGGGAAACGCCGGATTTTTTGTTCCAGCCCCACAAGTTTCAAGACTTCTTGCACCCGCGGACGAATGTCTTTGTCAGGCGTTTCGATAACTTGCATCGCATACGCGACGTTTTCAAAAACCGTCAAGCGCGGTAACAGCTTGAAATCCTGGAACACGATCCCGATTTTCCGCCGCAGATATGGTACCTCAGCGGGGCGCAACGTGGCAAAATCGAACTCGTTGATCTTGATATCCCCTTCGGTCGGGGTCAATTCATGGTAAAGCATCTTAATAAACGTTGACTTACCGGCACCACTAGGCCCGATCACGTAAACGAACTCACCGTCATCAATGGTGATGTTGAGATCCTTCATCGCGACGACGCCGTTATCATACTTCATCATCACGTTCTTCATTTGAATCATGCGTGCGTCTCCTTATAGGCATTGTTACAAACAGGACTAGTATAGCAGGCGGATACAACAGGAGCATTGCAGATACATTACAAAACATTCGCGACACAATTTGAAATCAAATTATCCGCTTCTCTTGTCGACTGCCATACCGCCGCTTGGTTTAGTCAGGATTCTCAGAAGCGAGTTGCCATTGCAGATAAGCATAGATGAACGGATTCAAATCACCATCCATGACAGCTTGACCATTACCGGTTTCATAGTTGGAACGGTGGTCTTTGACCATCGTGTACGGATGGAACACGTAAGAGCGGATCTGCGAACCAAACGCCACATCAAGCTGTTGGCCTTTGATGGCTGCGGCTTCTTGAGCTTTCTTCTCTTGTTCGCGAGTATATAACTTCGCCTTCAGCATGCCCATGGCCGTAGCTTTGTTCTGAAACTGCGAACGCTGGGCTTGGCTGGACACTACGATACCAGTCGGGATATGGATCAAGCGGACCGCGGAACTGGTCTTGTTGATGTGCTGTCCGCCGGCACCACTGGAGCGGAACACTTCCATCTTGATGTCTTCTGGGCGGATATCGATATCGATCGAGTTATCCAGCTCGGGCATGACGTCGACACTGGCAAAAGACGTGTGCCGACGACCAGCAGAATCAAACGGGGAGATCCGCACCAGCCGGTGGACCCCTTTTTCACTGCGTAACATGCCATAGGCGTTTTCACCTTGGATCAACAATGTGACGGATTTAATGCCCGCTTCATCGCCGGCGAGATAGTCAGCGACTTCTACCTTGTAGCCGTTTTGATCAGCCCAACGCTGATACATCCGCAACAACATACTGCCCCAGTCTTGCGACTCAGTCCCCCCGGCGCCAGGATGGATTTCCAAGATGGCATTGTTAGCATCGTACTTGCCGTTGAGTAGTAGCGCCATTTCGTAGTTGTTCATCTGCGCTTCCAGCGTGTGGATGCCCGACTCGAGTTCCTGTTGCATACCAGCGTCAGGCTCTTCTTGTAATAGTTCTAAAGAAACATCGAGGTCGTCGAGCTGATTGGCCAACGCGTAAAAGTTATCGTGTTTGGTCTTCAACGCGTTGTTGGCATCAATCACCTTCTGGGCGGCTTGCTGGTCGTTCCAGAAATTTGGTTCTGCCATGCGGCCTTCGTTTTCTGAGATGCGTTCGTTCAAGGCATCGAGGTCAAAGAGACCCCCTGAACTGATTTATTTTGGTGCGTAATTGTGCAAGCGTGTTGCGCGCTTCTGCGATTTCCATGGCACATTCTCCTTTGATTATTGTTAGCAGACAAGCAAAAAGCCGGGCATTGTCCGGCCTTTTGCTTGTCGTCAAGTTTGCGAGGTAACGCCAGGCGGTCTAGGCCCGTCCTGCTTTGCTCTTCGTCGAGCTACATGGCGCAACGGTGCGTGTCAACGTTGTCTCGGTCACGCACCGGCGCTGCCGGCACGAGTCCAAGTTGTCTTACCTACATCGCTGAACCCGCCTTGCGCCGCTCTGGATTTTAGCGCCGGATGTTTTGACGGATCTCAGCCTTCATGAACAGACGGGTCACGTCTTCATCCATGTGCGCGATCATTTCTTCAAACATGCGGTAAGCTTCTTCTTGATATTCGACCAAGGGGTTCATCTGCCCGTAACCACGTAGGCCAACGGACTGACGCAATTGATCCAAAACGTCGATGTGATCAGTCCACAGACTATCGACCACGCGGAGGATAACCACCTTTTCAAATTCAAGCATCTGGGCTTGATCGCCAAGTTGTTTCAATTTTTGTTGGTAGTTAGCTTCTGCCAAGTCCTCGATCTTCTTGATTAGCTCTTCTTGGCCAAGGCCGGCGAGGTCGTCGACCTTGATCACATCAGGGTTGACCATATTGGAAGTCACGTAGTCGTAGATCTTGTCGAGCTCCCACTTGGAAGATTCGCCTTGGGTGTGCAACTGTACGATCCGCGTGATGCAACGATTGATCATCGCCATCAGTACCGGCTTCAGCGATTCTTCTTCGTTGATGACCTGTTGACGTTGCTTGTAGATGACTTCCCGCTGTTCACGCATGACGTCATCGTATTGCAACGTGTTTTTACGGGTATCATAGTTGTTCCCTTCGACTCGCTTCTGTGCGGATTCGACGGAACGCGAAATCATCCGGCTACGGATGACCTGCTCGTCGTCTTCCAGCTTGAAGCGATCGAGCATCGCCTTGATCCGCTCGGAACCAAAACGCTTCATCAAGTCGTCTTCCAGCGACAGATAGAACTGGGTGGAACCAGGATCCCCTTGCCGACCGGAACGGCCACGCAACTGGTTGTCGATACGACGAGATTCATGACGCTCGGTACCGATAACGGCCAGGCCACCAACTTCTGTGACGCCAGGGCCGAGCTTGATATCGGTCCCCCGCCCAGCCATGTTGGTCGCGATGGTAACGGCACCGCGTTGGCCGGCATTCATAACGATTTCAGCTTCACGTGCGTGGTTTTTCGCGTTCAATACAGAATGCGGAATACCTTCTTCGTCGAGCATCTTGGACAAGCGCTCGGAAGATTCGATCGCTACGGTCCCGACTAAGATCGGTTGCCCCTTGGCGTGACGTTCCTTGATATCTTTAACAACGGCGTTAAACTTCGCATCCAAGGTCGGATACAAAATGTCTGGCGCATCGACACGGGCGATCGGCCGGTTGGTCGGGATCGACAACACGTTCATGTTGTAGATTTCACGGAACTCTTCTTCTTCGGTCTTCGCGGTCCCGGTCATCCCGGACAGTTTGTTGTACATCCGGAAGAAGTTCTGATACGTGATGGTCGCCATGGTCTGGTTTTCATCTTGGATCTCGACGCCTTCCTTGGCTTCGATGGCTTGGTGCAACCCGTCAGAGAAGCGCCGACCTTCCATCGCCCGCCCGGTGAAAGAATCAACGATCAAGACTTCTCCGTCTTTGACCATGTAGTCGATATCCTTGAGCATGATATAGTTTGCACGCAGCGCCTGATCCATATGGTGGGTCAAGGCGGTGTTTTCGGTGTCATACAAGTTCTTCAGACCAAAAGCCTTCTCGGCCTTGCGGATCCCTTGTTCTGTCAGACTGATGGTCTTGGTCGGCCAGTCGATCTTATAGTCGTCTTCTTCTTTGAGCGTCTTGACGAAGCGGTCGGCCCGGATATATAACCCGTTAGACTTTTCAGCGCCGCCAGAAATAATCAAAGGTGTCCGCGCCTCATCGATCAAGATGGAGTCAACTTCATCGACAATGGCATAGTTCAGTTCGCGCTGGACCATCTGTTGCTTATAGACGACCATATTGTCACGCAGGTAATCAAACCCAAGCTCCGCGTTGGTCGAATAGGTGATGTCTGCATTATAGGCTTCGCGCTTTTCATCGCTAGACTTTTCATGGGTGTTCAACCCTACAGATAGACCCATCCAGTTATAAAGTTCGCCCATTTCTGTGGCATCACGCGCACTCAAGTATTCGTTGACGGTGACAACGTGTACCCCGTGGCCTGCCAAAGCATTCAGGTAAACTGGCATGGTAGCGGTCAAGGTTTTCCCTTCACCGGTTTTCATTTCAGCGATATTACCTTCATGCAAGGTGATCCCACCGATGATCTGCACTCTGAACGGGAACAACCCCAACACCCGCTTGGCACCTTCACGGACAGCCGCGAAAGCCTCAGGCAAAATATCATCGAGGGTTTCCCCGTTTTGCAAGCGCTCTTTAAAAGCGGGCGTCTTTGCTTGTAATTCTTCGTCGCTTAATGCGGCATATTCATCTTCATGCGCGATGACCTTATCGGCGATCTTACCGATACGGTTAACTTCGCGCTTGTCGTTTTCGACCCATTTTCTAAGTGGATTAGCCATTAATTGAATTCCCTTCTGTCAAAATGTGTACACTAACTGACAGTATCTTCATTATTCTAGCATTGATTCCGCAGATTGAAAACCACACGATGCATTATCTCAGTCGATACTGTCGAGATTCTCTGCCATTCAAAAGGGGCCGCACATCATGCACGGCCCCTATACTAGTTTATTTAGTTTATTCGTCAGTTTCGATCAAGCCATAACGGCCATCACGACGCTTGTAAACGATACTGGTGCCGCTGGTTTCTGCGTCTTCAAAGATGAAGAAGTTGTGCCCCAGCATGTCCATCTGCAAGATAGCTTCTTGAGAATCCATTGGTTTCAAGGACACGCGCTTGGTGCGAACAACTGCCAAGTCGTCTTCAGGGACCTCTTCTTCGTCTGCCGGTGCCACTTGAATTGGATTCAAGCCTTTCTCACGGGACTTGCGGTTGATCTTGGTCTTGTATTTGCGAACCTGCCGCTCCAACTTGTCGGTAACCAAATCAACGCTGGCATACAGATCAGGGCTGGTTTCTTCAGCACGCAATGTGAGATAAGACAACGGGATGGTCACTTCCACTTTAGCCGTCTTGTCGGGGTAAACTTTCAAATTCACATGCGCGATCGCTTGAACCGAGTTATCAAAGAACTTGTTGAGTTTGCTGATGCGCTTCTCGACATAAGCCCGAATCGCTTCAGTGACCTCGATGTTTTCGCCACGAACGTTGTATGTTAGCATGACACTTCTCCCCTTTCATCAGCGTCACAAGATGCGGTGACGCATGAGGTGGCGGGCGTTGTTAGCCCTTCCATCTCTCTGCCTTTATTATAGCCGACTGCGTCTCTAGACACAAACGATTCCCTGTGAATTATTTACCTAATTAACGAAAAACTTGTGATTTTTCCGCAAAAGCCGCCAGCTTTAAGCGCGTGGGCGGCGTGATAAAGCGTGCGTCCTGTCGTATACAGATCATCAACCAAAATCACCCGCGACACGCGCCGAAAATCCGCTTCCGGTTTCAAGCTAAAGCTTTGCGGCGTCGCCAGCCGCCCCGCCCGATTCTTCTGGGCCTGTGGCTGGGCGGTATCGGCCTTGGTCAGCCATTGACGCAACGGTAGGTGACCGAACAACCCAAGTACCGGATCGAATCCCCGCCGCGCATAATGCCCGGCTTCGCTGGGGATTGGTACCAACACACCGTGCTGAGGTGGCTGCAGTTCCGTCTGGAAAGCAACGTGGAGCCGCCAGTCGCCCAAGCCTTTGTACTGCTGGATGAAGGCCTTCATCGCTTGGTTATACGTAAAAACCGCGCGGTGGTGCAACAACGCCTCTCCTTGCGCCTGCCAACGTTGACAATCCAGGCACAATTGTGGTGAATTTGCGCGCCCACATCCTGGACAGGCCAGCTCTTGGTCGATCCGCTCAAAGGTGCGCAGACAGCTTGCACACAACCGCGGTGCCACCAGCGCCTTCAACGTGACCAACTCCGCTAGCCGCAATTCCCAACGCAACGGTTGACGGCACAACAAACATTCCATGATGATACCCCCTAACTGTCGTTGTCCGGCAGCGTAAGTGTGTCGTTGGCTGTAGACCAATCGCGGTCGGGTGCGGGTGAAAGTGACTCCAGCAGGCTTCAATCTGTCGTGGAGAGGGTGCTCGGCGGAGCTAACTTCGTCTGCGACGAAGTGGATCTCCACCTGCGCCTTGCTGTAAGCGACAAGTCGCTAACAGCAATCTCACCACGTCAGATTGACCTGCTTCCGTCACTTTCACCCACACCCTAGGTTCTGCATATCAGGATAGTATCGTGTAACGGACAACACGGTCTAACTAATCTATTCTTAACTAGACATATTGTCAGCCACTGGTCTATTTCTATTCTCGTGAAATTTGCCACTTCTGGTGACACATGACGCTAACGTCAGGGTTTGGTGTGTGGAGGCCCGAGATGGCTCAGGCGCGGCATTGTTGTTAGCGGCTTGCCGCTTACAACAAAGGCGTCGAGGAAGATCCACTCGTAGCGCAGCGGAGAGTTAGCTTCCGAGCGCCTCGCACCGTTCCAGCCATCTCTAGGGCCGGAACACACCAAACCCGACCTGTACCACCATCCAAAAGACATCCCAAAGAAGACTTACGTTGTCGGACAGTGATAATCTAGAGACGGCTAGAAGCCAGCTTGATGGTTGATATGACGAATAGTCCGCAGGGCGAGTTGCATGGCGCGAGTGTAGTGGCGGGCATAGAACCAGACCGGATCGTCTACGGAATCTGCAGAACGGCCAGCACGGCCGGCCATTTGGATCAGCGAAGCAGCATCGAATTGCCGCGCGTCAGCCGCAAGCACCATAACGGCACATTTCGGGATTGTGACCCCGCGCTCCAAAATCGTGGTCGTTATCAATAACTGTATGTCGCCGCGGCGAAAGGCTGCGACCTTGTCTGCACGTTCTGGATCGCTGGCATGCACACCAGCAACCGGCACAGCCAACTTAGCCTGCAATTGCGTCTGCAAAATTGGCACCCAGGCAATCTCTGGGACAAAAAGCAAACAGCGGTGCGTAGATACAATTGTTGCAAGCTGTCTGATCAACTTCGCATCGATCTGCTCTGGTAGTCGTCTACGGCCAAGCCAGGCGACTTTTGGTACCGGCAACGGCGCATTGTGAAACCGTCTTGGCAACACGCTTAGCCCCAGCCGTCCGCGCTTGGCCGCTTGCAATAATTTTGCGGGCGGCGTGGCACTCAGCCAGACCTTCGCGCCACGCGTCGCATGTTCGGCTGCATATGCCAAGGCTTGGTTATGGACGAATGGAAAAGCATCGACTTCATCGATGATCAAAAGATCGAAAGCTTGATAGTAGCGCAACAGCTGATGCGTCGTCAGCACTGTCAACGCCACGTCATGTTGCGGCCAAGGCGCGCCACCATAGCGGATTGCCATCGAGGTGTGGGCAAACGCCGCCTGCAAACGCGGGGCGAGCTCTCGTACCACATCGATTCTGGGTGCCGCAACCCCTACCCGACCGCCAGCGTCTAACACCGCCGCAATGGTTTCAAACAACATCTCCGTTTTTCCGGCACCGGTCACCGCCCACAGCAAGTGATCCCGGCCGGCCGTCACAGATGCTTGCACGGCCGCAGAAGCGGCGGCCTGGGCTGGCGTCAACTCCCCTTGCCAGGTCAGATAATGCCCCGGCGTGAGTGTTGTTGCTGGGAAGCGACACAACGTCTCTTGATCACTGACTCGACCGAGATTAATGCAAGCCGCACAATAGCGGGTTCCGCTTGGCAGACGTACTGGCTGTTTTTGTCCGCAACGATTGCACGTGCCATCAGCCCGCAATCCTGCGACCTCCTGTGCTAAACTGGAGTCAATGATTTCGCTTCGTAACAACTGCATCCCCGCATACTGCAAAAGGAGTCCCTCCTATGGCATACCGCACCATCGCCGCTGACGGCGAACACGAATTGATCATCAAAAAATCGCGTTTTATCACCCAC
The DNA here is from genome assembly GCF_054784775.1 of Lacticaseibacillus boliensis. Taxonomy (NCBI): domain Bacteria; kingdom Bacillati; phylum Bacillota; class Bacilli; order Lactobacillales; family Lactobacillaceae; genus Lacticaseibacillus; species Lacticaseibacillus boliensis. The sequence continues at coordinate 3,480 of NZ_BAAIHN010000003.1, read as the reverse complement.
CTCGCCCGCATCCAAAGCGAAGAAGATGCACAAGCTTTCATCGCCAAAATCAAGAAGCAACATTATAAAGCCAACCACAACGTCCCAGTGTACTTGCTCGGTGACGACGACCACATCCAACGTGCCAACGACGACGGTGAACCCTCTGGTACCGCAGGCGTCCCTATGCTTCAAACTTTGCAACAGATGGGGCTACACGACGTCTGTGCTGTCACCACCCGATATTTTGGTGGCATCAAACTCGGTGCTGGCGGCTTGATCCGTGCTTATGCCAACGGCGTGCAAGACGCGGTCGAAGCTATCGGCGTCGTCGAGCGTGTTTGGCAAAAAGCCCTCACTATCGAGATCAGCTACGCACAACTCGGGACAGTGCAACACTATCTTGAAGCGCATCATCAGACCATCCAATCTACTAATTACGCGGTTGATGTCAGCATCGAGACAAATGTCGCAGATGATGAACTCGACAAGCTCCGAGCTGGTTTGATCGACCTGCTCAGTGGCCAGGTCACGTTAACCGTAGGCGACCCAAGATTTACCGAAGTGCCGGTTGCGCTATAACTGATTTCGGTGTGGCTAACAAGTTCGGATTATTGCCGGTACCCGGCTAAGCAGACGATCCACTATGCTATAATTGAGGCATCAGTTCAGCTTGGGAGGCTCCAATTTGATGCAAACACTCGCAATTATCATTCCTTGCCATAACGAGGAAGAAAACGTTGCCGTTTTCTATCAGGCAGTGACGCGCACTTTCGCTGACTTACCGGCTTACCGGCCGATTTTTTGGTACATTAACGATGGCTCGACTGATCGCACCTTGGCCGAGATCAAGCAACTGCAGCTGACTGACCCAGATGTCCATTACATCGACTTTTCCCGTGGCTTCGGTAAAGAAGCTGGTATGTATGCTGGCCTCCAGCACGCGCACGCTGACTTGTACACCATCATGGACGCTGATTTGCAGGATCCGCCTCAAATGTTACCGGAGATGATTGCCGGGATCGATGAAGGCTACGAAATGGTTGGCGCCGCGCGCACCGATCGCTCCGGTGAACCGGCCTTGCGGAGCATGTTTTCTAGACTTTTCTATAAATTGATGAGGCGGATCTCCCAAGCCGACATCGTCCCCGGCGCGCGCGATTTCCGCGTCATGACGCCGAAGTACGTGAACGCTGTGTTGTCGCTGAGCGAGCATAATCGGTTTTCAAAAGGGATCTTCGGCTGGATCGGCTTCAAATCCAAGTACCTGCCTTATCAAAACGTCGAGCGCAAATATGGTAAAACTGCTTGGAGCTTCTCTAGCTTGTTCAAATATTCGCTCGATGGCATCATCGATTTCTCCGATGCGCCGTTGACTTTCGTTTCATGGTTGGGAATCTTCAGCTTTGTAATTTCCACCCTTGCTTTGATCTTCATTGTTGTGCGCGCCATGATCTACGGTGACCCGACGCCAGGCTGGCCAAGTTTGGTCTCAATCTTCCTGATGATTGGCGGCCTGCAGCTATTTGCCACCGGTATCTTAGGCCGTTACATTGGCAAAATCTTATTAGAAGTGAAGAATCGTCCAATTTACGTTGTGAACGAAATCAAATAACGCAAAGACCTACTTTAGTTGCATGTCAGCATCTAGAGGAAGACCTTTTCCAAACCGGTGCCCGTTGTCGCGCCCTCGCGACCTATAACACCATCTCCAACATGTCCTAAAGCAAACCTAGACAGCTAACTTCAGTTTATGAACACACCAAAAAAGCACTTCTCGATGAGAGGTGCTTTTTGATATTACCAGAGATAATGGACAGGATTCTTGATCTTGCGGTCGTAAACATCTTGAACGATCGCCATCTGGGCATCACTCAGCGCTGGCAAATCAGAAGCCACTGTATTGCGTGCGATTTGGCTTGGCTTGCTGGCACCAGGAATCACTGCGGACACTTCTGGGCTCATCAAGATGTACCGCAAGGCAGTCGCCGCGAGGTTTTCCGTGCCTAGCCGTTGCTTAAGTTCATCTGCCGCGGCCACACCAGTGAGGTAATCCACACCGGAGAACGTCTCGCCTTTATCGAATAACTCGCCGTTGCGATTGTTGCTGCGCTGGTCTTCCGGCGCGAAGGTCGTCGTTGCCGTCAACTTACCAGACAACAGCCCACTGGCCAATGGTACCCGTGCCAGGATCCCGACGTTGTGGACCTTGGCCTGAGCAAAAAAGTGTTCTGCCGGACGCAGGCGGAACATATTGTAGATGATCTCAACGGCAGAAATATCATAATCCAACGCCCGCAACGCTTCTTCAACACGTTCGACAGAAACGCCGTAGTTCAAGATCTTGCCTTCTTGCTTCAGCGCATCAAGCGTAGCAAAAATCTCTGGATCGTAATAGCCTTTCATCGGCGGGCAATGTAGCAAAACGCAATCCAGCGCTTCTGTACCCATGTTTTTCAGCGATTCGTCAACATAGCGACGCAGGTGTTTCGGGTCAAAATGTTCCAGACTTAAAGGACTCTCTTTGCGACCAATCTTGGTGGTGTAATGCACATCAGCATGCTGCTTGGCGAAGACACCGACTGCCCTTTCACTTTCGCCGCCTTTATAACTATCCGCGGTGTCAAAGAAATTCACCCCGTGTTCGTAAGCCGTCTCAAGCGTTGCTTGGGCATCGTCGAGCGAAAATGGCGCGCCCCACTTGCCACCTAATTGCCAAGTGCCAAGGCTGACCTCGCTGATCTGAAAACCGGTTTTACCAAAAGTCCGATATTTCATTGTCTGCTTCCCCCTTTTCACCCTGGATTATTCATAGAATTTCAAAAAAGCAGCGCAATCCCATGATTCACACGGGACTGCGCTGCTTTGGTGTTTCACCCATTGGGTGCGCCTATATGCTAAGGTTGAGTCGACGAAAACCATCACGAAAGCGAGGCTTCACACCATCTCAACTTTAACCAGCTTATCCCTGCAATGCAATACCAATGTGACTGTGACCGCCGACGGCGGTCAACTTTCAAATGACGCCGGACTCGTTTTGTTCCAAGAGTTTCTTCATCGTATCAACTTTAGGCAACTTGCCAATCAGTGCCTCAAGTTACCAGACCAACGACGATTCTGGAAGGCCTCGATGATCGACATCTTCTTGGAAAAATTGTTGCTCGACGTTGCCGGGTATTTACATGACAGTAGTGCCAATGACTGGCAACGTGATCCCGTACTGGCGGCCACCTTGGGTAGCTCTCGGCTAGTCTCACAGCCCTCACTTTCACGGTTTTTCAAGCGCCTTGAAGACGCCGACCTAGATGACTTTCGGAAGCTTATCTGGCAAGTAGCCGCCTTGGCTTTCCGTCTTAGTGGTCAATCCCGCTTCGTGCTGGATATAGACTCAACGCATTGTGATACTTTCGGTAATCAAGAACGGTCCGCCTTCAACGCTCACTATATGGCCTATGGATATCACCCTCAGGTTGTATTTGATCAAGAGTCCGGGTTGCTCTT